>JBDRNI010000026.1:0-4626 GCA_043811335.1 Candidatus Omnitrophota bacterium
CTGCTCAGGATGGAGATCAATGGGAAGATAACGCGCCTCACCGGAGGGAAATACTCTGGGGGGACATGTCTTTTGGGGACACCCTTGAGCACGAAAGTCGGGTAGTTTTTGATGTTTTTGACGTAACTGAGGTTCTGGGGACACGCCTATTGTGGGCTCGCTGAGTAAGGGCGCTCTAGGCATGTCCCCAGAATATAATTTTATTTTGACTTTGGCGAAGGAGACAAGAGAACACATGGCGTCTGTAAAGAAAAAGAAAACAGTATCGGAAAAAATAAAATGTCTGGTGATCGTTGAATCACCGGCGAAATCAAAAACCATAAATAAGATCCTGGGGAAGGGATACAAGGTTGTTGCGAGCATGGGGCATATCATTGATCTTCCTGTGGACAGAATGGGGATTGATTTTGAAAACGGTTTCAAACCCGAATATACGGTCATAAAAGGCCGGAAGAAGTATCTGACCAGCCTGAAAAAAGACGCGAAAAATGCCGAGGCGGTGTATCTCGCGGCCGACCCTGACAGGGAGGGAGAGGCGATTTGCTGGCATATCAAGAATCAGTTCGCGAAGAACAAAGCCAAGATATACAGGGTAAGTTTTGAGGAGATAACGGAAAGAGCGGTAAAAAAGGCATTTGAACATCCCGGGTTGATGGACATGAACAAGGTGAATGCCCAGCAGGCAAGGCGCATCCTGGACAGGATAGTGGGCTATTCTATAAGTCCGGTCCTGTGGCGTAAGATCACGCGCGGCCTCAGCGCCGGACGCGTGCAGTCCGTGGCGGTAAAGCTGATAGTTGAAAGAGAGAACGAAATAAAAAAGTTTAAACAGCAGGAATATTGGAGTATAGAAGCCGTTCTTGCGAAAAAAACGGGCGGGATCTCTTTTAAGGCCAAACTTGTAAAATATAAAGAGAAGAAGGTGCATATTCCCGACAAGGAAAATGCCGACAGAATTATTTCCGAACTCGGAGACGAAAAATTTGAGATTAGCGCCATCAACCGGAAAGATAAAAAGAGTTATCCGCGCGCCCCGTATACCACGTCATCCTTGCAGCAGGATGCGTTCAATAAGCTGAATTTTTCGGCTTCAAAAACCATGAGGGTGGCGCAGGGGCTGTACGAAGGTAAGGAGCTGGGAAGTGAAGGCAGCGTGGGCCTGATCACTTACATGCGCACCGATTCCGTCCGTATATCGGATGAAGCCATGCAGGATGTCCGCCTCTACATAAACGATAAGTTCGGCGAAAAATATTGTCCGAAGGCGCCGCCGAAATACAAATCAAAAGGAAGAGCCCAGGAAGCTCATGAAGCGATACGCCCAACGCTTACTTCCAGAAGTCCCCGGGAAGTGGTCGCGCATCTCAGCACGGATGAATACAAGTTGTATAACCTGATATGGAAGAAGTTTGTTTCAAGTCAGATGACAAACGCTCTTTTTTCGGTTTTGGCAGTGAATATAAACGCCGGCGATTACGGGTTTCACGCCGGCGGCGGACGTCTTATTTTTGACGGATTTTTACGCGTTTACAGGGACGACGGCGAATACGGACAGGAAATGCCGGACATGCCGTCCATTGAAAAAGGAGAAGAACTTGACGCATTGGAGCTAATGCAGCAGCAGCATTTTACGAAACCTCCGCCGCGCTATACGGATGCGTCTTTAGTTAAAGTTCTTGAGGAAAAAGGCATAGGTAGACCGTCCACGTACGCGCCTATCATACGAACGGTTATCACGCGGAACTATATCAAACGTGTGGCCAGAAGCTTGTGTCCTACGGATCTGGGGGAATTGGTTAATACCCTTCTTGTTGAGAACTTTCCCGACATCGTAGACGATGCATTTACAGCCAGGATGGAAGACGCGCTGGACGAAGTAGAAGACGGAAAGATGGAATGGGCTACGCTCTTGAAGGATTTTTACGGTCCTTTTAAAAAGAAACTTGAAGAAGCGAAAGAACGAATAAAAAGCGTGAAATACCAGGCCGTAAAAACGGATGAGGTATGTGAAAAGTGCGGAAAACCCATGGTCATTAAGTGGGGGCGTCGAGGAAGGTTTCTCAGCTGTTCGGCATTTCCGTCATGTAGAGAGGCGCGATCTATAACAACAGGTGTGAAATGTCCGGAGGAAGGTTGCGAGGGCGAGCTTATTGAGCGTAGATCAAAAAGGGGCGCGTTTTACGGATGCACGAAATATCCCAAATGCACTTACACCTCAAGGAAGCTTCCATCTGAAACGAAAGACGTTCAGGACGTGAATGATTCCGTAGAAGAAGAATAACCATGAAACGATTCATACAGAAATTTTTGAACTACCTGGAGATTGAAAAGAACTGTTCAAAGCATACGTTGCGGAATTACGGTTCAGATCTCCTGGCCATGGAGGCATTTTTTGGGGATAAAGCTCCGAAGGATGTCACGCGTCTTGATCTTAGACGGTATCTGGCGGAACTCAAGAGAGCGGGCTTCGCGAAACGGTCGATTGTCAGGAAACTCGGCGCGATACGGTCCTTTTTCCGTTTTCTTTCCCGAGAAAAATACCTTAAGGCTAATCCGGCGGATAGTCTGTTCACTCCGAAACTGGATAAACCGCTTCCGATATTTCTCAATGTCTCGGAAATAACAAAACTGGTTACCGCGCCGGACGCTACCGTTTTGGGCCTTCGGGACAGGGCTCTTCTGGAGATTTTGTATTCGGCGGGCATACGCGTGAGCGAACTGGTCGGTATTAACATGGAGAATATTGATCTTATTTCAGGTGTTATTAAGGTTCGCGGAAAAGGAAAAAAGGAAAGGCTGGCGATGCTGGGTGCTGAGGCGCAGCGCGCCGTTCGTGATTATTTAAAAGAAACGTCCCGCGCCGGCAGCTCCGCGACAGGAGCGTTCTTTCTTAACAAAAGAGGTAAGCGCCTTACCGACAGAAGTGTAAGACGGGTCGTGGATAAATATGTGCGGAAGTGCAGCATCGAGCGGAAAATATCTCCGCACTCGATCCGTCATTCTTTTGCGACACATTTGCTTAACAACGGTGCCGATCTAAGAAGCGTGCAGGAACTCTTAGGGCATAAAAATCTTTCGACAACACAGATCTATACGCATCTTGGTTCACGGCGGATTAAGGAAATGTATTCCAAAGCGCACCCGAGGGCGTAACGTAGTGATCAGTGAACTGTGATCTGTGAACAGTAATTAGTGAGTAGTGAACAGTGATCAGTCAGTAACGACAGACGAGGGACGAAATCAAGTGTAGTTGAACTTACAGATCACTGTTCACTACTCACTGATCACTAGAATTAGAGGGCAATATGCGATTACTATATGATTTGTTTTTCTTAATGTTCGGCCTCATGTATCTGCCTTATCTTTTTGCCAAGGGGAAGATGCATCGCGGTTTTTCGCAAAAATTCGGATTTATCCCTTCTGAGGTAAAGAATCTTAAAAAACCTGTATGGATATACGCCGTGAGCGTGGGGGAAGCCGTTTTGGCGGCAAAACTGGCCGCCGGAATTAAAAAACGTTTCGGAAATATACCGATAGCCGTATCCACTACCACGCGGACAGGCAGTGATATGATAAAGTCCTTCGGCAAGGGGAGTGTTGACGCTGTCTTTTATTATCCGATGGATCTAAGTTTTGTGGTCTCCCGGGCCGTCGGAGCGATAGATCCGCGAGCTTATATAATGATCGAGACTGAATTATGGCCGAATCTTCTCAACGAGCTCCATTCAAAAAATATTCCCGTCATACTTGCCAACGGGCGGATATCGGATTCGTCTTTCACGCGTTACGCGCGGATAAAGTTTGTCATGCGGCGCGTTCTTCGGTGTATTGACCGTTTTTGCATGCAGTCAGAGAAAGATGCGGAGAGAATAGAACAGCTGGGAGCATTGCCTCAGCGAGTATTCGTCACGGGAAACATGAAATTCGACGGTCAAGAAGAGAGTTGCGAAAATAGATTTGCCAAGGAATCTCTTGGATTTGAACGGGATGATGATATCGTTGTGGCCGGAAGCACCCATGCCCCGGAATGCATTATCATGCTGGATATCTATAAAAAATTGCGTAAAGACCATCGAAGCGGATTGAAACTGATCCTTGCTCCGAGACATGTAGAAAGAGTGGATGCGCTGAAGGGGTATATTAAAAGATCCGGACTGGATTACCGCCAGTTTTCCCATGTTTTAAAAGATGAGGCTTCGTTTCACAGGCGATGTGATGTTCTCCTGGTGGATACCATAGGGCATCTCAGGGAGTTATACAGCGTTGCGACGGCGGTTTTTATAGGCGGAAGTCTCACTTCAAGGGGAGGACAGAATCCCATAGAAGCGGCGCGGTGGGGAAAGCCCGTTATTTTTGGACCGCGGATGTCTAATTTCCGGGCGATCTCAGAAATTTTTCTGGAGAATGAGGCCGCCGTGCGAGTGAAAGATGCCGGCGGGCTTGAAAAGGCGCTGAAATCGCTTTTGCAGAATCCGAGCCAACAGGAACGGATGGCCGAGAATGCCAAAAGAGTCATAAAGAACCACGCGGGAGCCGTGGCCAAAACGGTGGAAGGCCTTGAGGAATATGTAGGCGACGCATAGAGTAACCGGGAGAGTAAAGAGTAAAAAGTAAAGAGTAAAGAGT
>JBDRNI010000027.1:0-5316 GCA_043811335.1 Candidatus Omnitrophota bacterium
GTTACTATCGGTTACTAAAGGTTACTAATGGTTACTAATGGTTGCGGATAATTGCAACTCTTAGTAACTGTTCGTAACTACTTATCGTTAACACGTCAATAGTAACAGTTAGTAACCTTACGTGACGTGTTCTGGTAGAAACGTTCACAAACTACGCCATGACTGAAAAAAAGGCGGTTCACGTGAACCGCCTTTTTTTGCTTTACATACATGTCAAAATGCCCACACGATTATTACTCTGCAGGCGCGACCAGATAGTGAGTGCTCGGTGAATTCGGACATATCGGCACTCCGGCAGTGAGCGTATAACTCGCTGTACCTGACGGACACAACGGCTCCCGCTTGATATAATCAGGCGAAAGAGCCGCTACGGACGCAAGCGTCGTGCCGGGGTTATCCAGCGAATATAATACGACAGCGCCTTCAACCTGCTTCATGTTCGCAATACAGGCATTTTTCTGAGCATTCTCGCGAGCTTTCACGAAGTTCGGAATGGCTATAGCAGCCAATAGACCTATAATTGCAACAACTATCATGATCTCAACAAGAGTAAAGCCGCCCTTACCCATTAATTTACGCATCTTCATTTTTCTCACCCCCCTCCTTTTCTTAACCACAAGGCCCAACATAGACCTCTAACTAAAGTATACTCTCGTGTTTTTCGTAATGCAAATTTACACCAAACTTTTGTTTAACACCAGTGTTAAAAAAACAAAAAGCTAATAACCGTTTTCCTCAGTTTCGCTTTTCCCTCGGTTTTTCACGAAGAAAATGTCGGTAATTGATGCTCCTCGGGGTCGTTAGGACACACGGGAACGCCGTTTACAATCGTGTAACCGGCCGTCCCCATCGGACATCGGACCTCTCTAATCAGATAGTCCGGGACAAGATCAGATACAGCAGCGGGTGTCGTATTAATTTCAAGCTCATACAACTCAAGGGCCGCTTCTATCTTTTGCAGGTTTGCGATACAGCATCGTTTCTGGGTTTCTTCCCGGTTGCGAATAAAGTTAGGAATAGCTATTGCTGCTAAAAGCCCCAGAATAAAAACTACTATTATGATCTCAACGAGAGTGAACCCTTTATTTTTAAATTTCTTCATTCCCTCTCTTTAGTTTCATCTCACTCCCTCCCCTGCCGCAGTTTTTCATCAAAGTTCCCTTAAAAATCAATCAGTGTTGACATCTTGAATATAGGCAAAAACATGCAGATCACTATACCTCCTATCACAATGCCGAGAAACGCGATAACAAGAGGCTCTATCATGCTGGTTAACCCGTCAACAGCAATATCTACCTGCTCATCATAAAAATCCGCGATCTTGGTCAGCATTGTCTCAAGTTCACCGCTTTTTTCCCCTACGGCGACCATCCGTGTGACTATTGGCGGAAATATCCCGCTCTTTTCCATGGGACGGTATATGCTTTCCCCTTCCCGAACGCTATCCGCCACGTTATTGATCGCTTGTTCAACAACCACGTTTCCGGACGTTCTGGCTACGATCTCAAGCGCAGAAAGTATCGGTACGCCGCTTTTTACAAGCGTGCTCAGGGTGCGGGTAAATTTACTTATCGCGACTTTCTTCAACAAAACTCCGAAAACCGGCAGACGCAATTTTATTCCGTCAAGAAAAGTATGCCCCCGTTCGGTGCCGAAATACCATTTTATCGTGACCACCATGGCAATAATGAAAATAGTGACTAAAAGAAAGTATTTTCTCGAGAAATCGCTCACATTTATGAGAAACTGCGTGGGTCCAGGCAGATCGGCCCCAAACCCTGAGAACATATCTTTGAAAACAGGAATTACTTTTACGACCATCACAATTGTGATTCCCAGCGCCATCGCGGTCACGACAACGGGGTAAGTCATCGCGGACTTTATTTTTTTCTGCAGAGTATTCGTTTTCTCCATGTAAACGGCCACTCTTTCAAGAACATCATCCAGCATCCCGCTCGATTCTCCCGCTTTGACCATATTCACGAAATAACCGGAAAAAACGGCAGTATATTTGTTCATCGCTTCGGAAAGACTCGCACCGGTATTTACGGAATCGCGTATATCCCTCAGGATGAACTCGAATCCGGCGTTATCCGTCTGCTCCGCCAGAGTATCAAGCGATTCAACGATCGTAATGCCTGCCGCCATCATAGTCGCCATCTGCCGACTAAATACAACAAGCTCGTCCATTTTTACTTTCGCCCGTTTTCGCGATCCAAATACGGCAAATACTGAGCGTTTTTCCTTGGCCTCCTCAAGCTTTAGGACAATAAGTTCTTTTTCGCGCAAAACATTCAGAGCATTTTTCTTGTCGACAGCTTCCACATCCCCTTTCAGGGTCTGCCCCGCCTTATTTTTCGCTAAATACGCAAACTTAGCCATTTTTTTTCCTATCCCTTTTGCACGAAAATTTCTAAATCCTAATTTCTAAATCCTAAACAAATCCTGATTTTTCAATGTTTCAAATCCTAAACAATAGTTTGGAATTTGAGGTTTGAATCATCATTATTTGTTTAGTGTTTCGGATTTAGTATTTAGGTTTTTGTCTTCCTGTTCTCCTTCGCTTGCGATTAAGTTACACTTAACACCTCTTCAAGCGTGGTCAATCCTTTGATAAATTTCACCATTGCGTTTTCCCTGAGCGTTCTTACACCCTTTTTCTGCAAATACGCCCTTATCTCTTCTTCCGATTTCTGTTGATTTATCATCTCCCGTATTTCTTCATCCACCAGCAGAGTCTCCAGAGTTCCCATCCGGCCGAGATAACCGGTATCGTTGCATTTTTTACACCCTTTGCCTTTATAAAACTCGGTAACATCGCTGGCCTCGGGATATTCATCCCTTATTTGTTTTATCAGCTCTTTCGGAATGTCCGCCTCAACCTTGCAATGCGGACAGATTTTTCGGAGTAGACGTTGCGCGCACGCAAGGGTAAGGCTTGAAGCTACAAGAAACGGCTCAACACCCATATTTACCAGACGTGTGATTGCCCCGACGGAATCATTGGTATGAAGAGTGGTAAGGACCATCTGCCCCGTAAGCGAGGCCTTAATGGCAATATCAGCGGTTTCAAAATCCCGCACCTCCCCTACCATTATGATATCCGGGCTTTGCCTCAACAGAGCCCTCAATCCGCTGGCAAAATCCAGACCTATTTCCGGACGAGCCGCTATCTGAGTTATGCCTGCCACCTGATACTCAACGGGATCTTCAATCGTAAGTATGTTTCTTTCCGGCACGTTCATTTCAGTTAATATGGAATAAAGCGTAGTGGATTTCCCGCTGCCGGTCGGTCCCGTTACGAGGATTATTCCGTAGGGCCTTGAAAGAGCTTCCTTGAAATCGGCCATCGTTGCCGGAAGAAATCCGAGAGTCGACATCCCCACCGAAAGATTGCTCCTGTCAAGAGACCTCATGACAACCTTGTTGCCGGAACAGATAGGCAGAACAGATACCCGGAAATCTATTTCCCTTCCTTCCAGACGTATCCGGAATCTGCCGTCCTGCGGGGTTCTGGTTTCCGTGATATCCAGATTAGACATTATCTTCAACCGCGCCAGAATAGCATTCTGGTTTTTTTTTGGCAGATCAAAAACCTCGTGCAGCTTTCCGTCCACGCGATATCTGATCCTCAGACTCTTTTCCTGCGGTTCCACATGAATATCGCTCGCCCGTTTCTTTATAGCCTCGCTTATAATAAGGTCCACCATCTTCACGATGGGTGCCGTTTTGCTCTCTCTGGCCATTTCCAAAAGATCGAGGCTTTCGGCCTTGCTAAGAACCTCCATGTCGGGATCCTCTTCTTCTCCGACTATGGAGGCAAGTTCCTCATCCCCCTCTTTGTAAAAAGATTTAAGCGCTTCTTCCAAACCGTTCCGGGAGGCCAGAACAAGTCTTGTTTCGCATCCCGTAACCATTTTAACATCGTCCAATGCCAGAATATCCGTCGGATCGGAAACAACAAGTGTCAGGTTCTTTCCCACCTTTGACAAAGGCACAATGGAATATCTCCGTATGAGCTTTTCCGGCACAAGCCGCATGATCCGGGAGTCCAGAGTGATCCTTGTTATGTCTATCGGGGGCAAACCCATCCCCAAACTCAGCACTGCCAAGAGATCTCCTTCCGAGACCACATTCTCTTCGGCAAGCGCGTCTATGATCTCTCTTCCCCTTTTTTTCTTCAACTTATCCAAAACACTCTCCAGGCGTTTTTTGTCCACCTTTTCAATCTCCCGAAGTGCTTTCAGTATTTTTTCCTTAAAATCCTTTTCCATTCTATCCTCACCGTGTCCGGGCGAAGCCCGTCATATTTCTTTGTTTTCAACTGTCGTTCGCAGCACATCCTCAAGTGAAGCAACACCCGCTATAACGTTCTTTATCCCGTTCTCCCGCAAAGTGGTCATGCCCGCCCGTCTGGCCACCGTCTCAATCACCTCGGCCTGCACCCGCTTGAATATGAGCTCCTTGATCTCGGACGAAAGCTTCATGCATTCTAAGATGCCTATTCTCCCCAGATAACCGGAATACATGCACTTCTTGCATCCGGCAGAACGGTAAATATGCGGAATATGCCCTTTCTCATCGTAAAGTCGATATTTCTCCGCAACTGTTTTTGTCGGAGTGTATGCTTCGCGGCAGAATACGCATAACCTTCTCAATAATCTCTGCGCAGCGATAAGTTCTACGGAAGCTGCCATAAGAAACGGCTCGGTTCCCATGTTTATCATCCTGATGATCGCACCGGCCGCGGTATTAGTGTGAAGTGTGCTCAAAACAAGGTGTCCTGTCAACGCGGACTTAATGGCAACATCCAGTGTCTCAAAATCCCTGATCTCTCCCACCATGATAATGTCAGGGTCTTGTCTTAAGATCGAACGGAGACATCCTGCAAACGTCAGCCCGATCTCCTCGTTTATCGCCACCTGATTGATCCCCTTGAGTTCATATTCCACGGGGTCCTCGACCGTCACGATGTTTTTTTCCGGGTTGTCTATGTGCTTCAGGACAGAATACAGGGTGGTGGTCTTGCCACATCCCGTTGGTCCGCAGACCAGTATCATCCCGTGTGGCAGTTTGCTGACCTCCCGAAGCTTTTTTTTGTCGTCTTCCTCAAAACCAAGACTATCAAGATCTATCATCGCCTGTCCTTTGTCAAGGACCCTCAGCGCCACTTTTTCACCCAGGCTCGAAGGAACGATGGATACCCGGAAATCCACTCTCCGGCCCTCCAGTTTTATTCTGAACCGGCCGTCTTGAGGCAAACGTTTTTCGGCAATATCAAGGTTGGACATTACCTTGATCCGGGATACCAGCGCC
>JBDRNI010000028.1:0-12260 GCA_043811335.1 Candidatus Omnitrophota bacterium
ACGGCGATGCGGGCCTATACACGATTTTTCGCGGCGAGGATGTATCCGCACGCAGGGTGTCTCTTTTTAGTCCGTACTTGTCACTTTCTGAAGTAAGATCCAGAATAAACCCCGGCACTGCCTTGGCAGAAGCCAAAAACCCTTCTATGCCGGAGTCCATCGTCCTTTCCATTTGTCCGATATCAATTTTATTTACAGGCGGTTTTCGCGGAACTTTTACCCTCAGATGCCCGTTGCGCAGCGGAAAAGGCAGTCCCCCGTAAATAGTTTTTGCGACAGGCTGCGCGCTTTCAAGCATGATATCAAACGCTGTTTTTCCAAGTATCGGCCCCAGAAAATTAATCCTGGGACGCGTCGTCACTCCATCATATCCTTCCGGAGACACTATCGTTACCGCGCCTATACAGGCCAGGTGAACCGTTAACGATACAAGAAGAGCCGTTATCAGATTTTTATCCATTTTTATCCCGAACAGAATTTATTGCGTCGTGGCGATACTGATCTGCTTAACATCTGCCTGCCGGCAAATATCCCAGATCTCTATAACCTTGCCAAGATCGGCCTTTTTGTCAGCTTTTATAAGAAGCGGTTGTGCGTCTTTCGCGGCAACCGTGATCCGGGAAATAAGTTCGTCGCTATCCACCGGCCGTTCATTTATAAAGATCGCGTTGCTGTCGGTAACCGTCACTATCAGCAGTTCTTTTTGCAAAATCTCGCTGGTAACCGCTTTTGGCAGATTCACTTTTATCCCGGGCTGAAAAACAAAACTTGACGTTAGCATGAAAAATATTAACAGAAGAAACACCACGTCTATTAACGGCGCAATGTCCAGGCGGCCTTTTTCCAGGAACGCCTTGCGTTTAAATCTCATCGTTGCCCCTTTTTGTGCCCAGGATGTTTACCAGATCTGTTGCGCTTTTTTCCATTTCCAGAACAAACCCGTCAACCTTGCTGACCAGAAAATTGTAAACAACATACGTTGGTATCGCTACCGCAAGCCCCGCCACAGTGGTAATAAGCGCTTCCCATATTCCGCCCGCGAGGTCTCCTGGGTTGACGGGCACCAACGCGCCTGCTTTTTGTTCTATGACCTGAAAAGCCCTGACCATTCCGGTTACTGTTCCCAGAAGCCCCAGAAGAGGTGCTATATGTGCTATGGTTGCCAACGCACTGAGATTTTTCTCAAGGCGGGGAACCTCATGTAACCCGGCGTCTTCTATCGCCTCTTTGATCTCGGATCTCGGACGGTCATGTTTCAATATCCCCGCCTTGAGAATATGCGCTATCGGACCGGGCATAGCGTTGCATTTGTCAATAGCCTCGGGGATCCGGTTCCGCCTCAGTGTTTCGGATATATCTTCCATGAATTCCCCGGTATTGATTTCTGCGCGGCGAAGATGCCATATTTTCTCAATGACCACCGCAAGCGCAATAACGGAACATAAAATGATCAAAAACATTAATGGTCCGCCCTTAATTATAAACTCCCACATGGTGTCCTCCTTTTTACGCTGCAAAATTTAAATCTAAAGGGTAACTACTTAGCTGATCAGCGCCAAAGACCGGTTGGCATGCCACCTACCAGGGCCCCTCCGCCCGGTGTGGATCCTCCCTGTACGGAGACATGCCACCCGGTCTTTGGCCTATTCTCCGGCGCTACTTGATCAGTTACCCCCTAATGCAACCAATCATAACAATTAGTAACCTGTAGTAATCAATAGTAACCCCTGAGGGTAACTGCTTAGCCGATCAGCGCCAAAGGCCGGTTGGCATGCCTCCTACCAGGGCCCCTCCGCCCGGTGTGGATCCTCCCTGTACGGAGACATGCCACCCGGTCTTTGGCCTATTCTCCGGCGCTACTTGATCAGTTACCCCTACCCCTAAGGCCGCTAATTATTAATATCTCTCTGCCCTATGCTCTATCTTCCCCGCTATCCGACTTGATCTTTCCAGAACTTTATCTTCTCTTTCGCGTATTCCGCTTCCTGCCCTTTTCCTTCGGCCAACTGACGATAAACCAAAAAGGCCCTTTTATTATCTCCCCGCTTTTCAAGAAGCCCGGCGCACCGCAAGTGCGCGCGTGTAATCCAAAACTCTCCCCGTGGATAGTTATATTTCACTTTCAGATATTCCTCAATTGCTGTTGTTTCCCGGCCAAGCTTCTCGTAACATTCGGCTATATCAAATTGTATTTGCGCGTTCGGCTCGGTGTTTTCTCCGGTAAGCGCGGCCTTGAAATATTCCACGGCAAGGTCATATTTTTCCTGAGCTTTCAGGATTGCGCCTATTCGGTTGTGCGCGACCTTTGTTATTTCACTTTCGGGATATTTTTTGATAAGTGTTTCATACTGGATCATGGCCTTTTCCGGATTCGCATTCTTGCGGTATATATCTCCTAAAGCCAGTATCGCCTGAGGCGCCCATCGGCTGGGACGAGGTCTCTTCACCAGGCTTTCAAATTGAGCCAGTCCCTGGTCCACCAAATTCATGTCGTATAACGCCCAACCCAGCCAATATGCCGCGTCATCCGCAAAAGGGCTGTCCGGAAATTCCTTTATTATTTCTGAAAAATATTTCCGAGCGTTCTCAAAATCCCCTTTATCGTAAAAATATTCTCCAAACCATAATTTTATTCCCGGCGTTAAATAGCGTTCCTTGCTCTCTTTTAGTAACTGCTTAAAGATCTCCCTCGCTTTTTTTTCTTTACCGAGTTTGTAATAAGCCCATCCCATGTGATAGTGCGCCCTGAAAAGAAAATTTTTGTCTTTGGAACTTTTAGCAGCCTTCTCGTATGTCATTACAGCTCCCGCATAATCGCCGGCATTGTACAAAGCATTTCCTTTTTCCAGAATCGCTTCATCCTTAAGAAGAATATTTCGGGTTTTTTCGAGAACGAGATCAAACTGCTCGGCTGCTTCCAAATAGTCACCTCTCTGGGAATACAAGAGACCCAGCTGATAACATGTCTTATCAAACAGGGTTGATCCCGGAAAATTTACGGTCAACGACCGGAAAGCGAGTATGGCGGCGTCTATCCTGTTCATTTTTTTCAGAAGAGCCCCAACCTCATATTGCGCATAGTCCGCCAAGATATTTTCGTGAAATTCAATGAGGATCCTGTCATATATATCTACAGCGAGTTCGTCCCGGCCCTCGGCCTGGAGAATGCCCCCGATGCCGAACAGCACGTTTACCGAGAGAGCCTCGTCTTTTGACAATTCCAGTGAAATACGGTATTCCTCAAGCGCCTTGTTCTCTTTTTCTACCATGAGATATGTCCACCCGAGATTGTAGTGCATCTCTGCGGCAAATTCCCCGTTCGGAAACTTGTTCAAACCTTCGCGATATACCTTTATTGCCCCTTCCATGTCGGCATCTTCATAAAGAACTTCGCCCAGCCAATAATACGCATCATCGGTAAATTCGTTGAGCGGGAAATCCTGTATAATTTTTCTGTAAATCGCCGCGGCTTCACTGTTTTTTTCGCCTTCTGCGCGGAACACCTTGGCTATTTCCATCAACGCCGCGCATTGCAAGGTCGGATCAGCGCTTGACAGAAGGACTTTTTCAAACCATTTTCTGCCTTCTTCGGGGTTACCTATCTGAATGTATGACCGCGCGAGTTTAAATTCCGCTGTTGCCTTTAACCGGCTATCGCGGATACCATTAAGAGACTTCTCCAGGACGTTCAGGGCAGCGGGGAAATCGTTGACCTTGTAATAACAGTCTCCCAGCATGTAGTATGCGTCAAATATACGTTCATTCACGGGATACGCCTTCGTAAAAATCTCTAATTCGTCGATTGCTTCGGCGTATCGACCTGTCCTATGCAGGATCTCAGAAATCTTGTAACGGGCTTTGATCGCCAAAATATTTTGTTCATAGTCATTTGCCACCTCTTTAAGCGTCTCGATTGCCATCGGATATTCACCCAGTTTTTCATAACACCATGCGAGCGAATAGCGCGCATACGAAACATACTCGCTTGTCTGATATGACTCAATGATTTTTTGGTAGTTGGCAAGTGCTTGTTTAAAATCACCTTCCGAAAAATATACTTCCGCCGTCCAGTAAACGGCGCCTGCCTCAAAATCTCCGTTTCTGAATCTTTCGAGCACAATATCAAACTCCGTGAGAGCTTTGGCCGGCAAAGCTTTCTCGAAATATATCCTTCCCAGCAGGAGATGCGCTTCGCGTTCTACTACTATCGGAACTTTTCTGAGAAGCAGGGAATTCAGTTTTCCCTCGGCCTGATCGAAAAAACCGTCCCGAATGGCTTTTTTCGCAAAATCAAGTTCGGCGTGGAATGACCCGTTCGCCCCGTACAAAAGAAAAACCCAGACGATCATGAGAAATATCGCGAGGATTTTTCTTTTTTTATTTTTTAAAGATATGTTCGATGAAATGTTCATAAAATTTTCTTCAAGTATGAACCGGTATATGACTTTTTATTTCCTGCCACTTTCTCCGGCGTGCCGCATGCTACCAGATAACCGCCCTCGTCCCCGCCTTCGGGACCAAGATCAATAACATGATCCGCGGATTTTACGACATCCAGATTGTGTTCAATTACCAGCACGGTATTCCCGGCAGAAACCAGCCGGTGTAATACCTCTAACAATCTGTGTATATCCGCAAAATGCAAGCCGGTGGTTGGTTCATCCAATATGTACAAGGTCTTGCCGGTAGCTGTTTTTGACAGTTCCGAAGAGAGTTTTACTCTCTGCGCTTCGCCGCCCGACAGCGTAGTTGCCGCCTGCCCCAGCTTGACATAGCTCAATCCTACATCGTAGAGCGTCTGCATCTTGCCCTTTACCGGCGGTATATTCTCAAACACCTTCAATGCTTCGCTCACACTCAGGCCGAGAATTTCTGAAATATTATGTCCCCGGTATTTTATCTCAAGCGTCTGATCATTAAATCGTTTTCCGCCGCAGACCTGGCACTGCACGTATACGTCAGGCAAAAAATGCATTTCAATTTTTTTTTACCCCATCGCCCTGGCATGCTTCACAACGCCCGCCCTTGACATTAAAACTGAACCGCCCGGGCTTATATCCCCTGAGGCGCGATTCGGGAAGGGAGCTGAAAAGTTTTCTGATCGGATCAAACGCCCCCGTATAAGTGGCCGGATTAGATCTCGGAGTCCTTCCTATCGGCGACTGATCAATAACAATAACCTTGTCAATGTGTTCTATCCCGGTTACTCTCCGATGTTTTCCCGGTTTTTCTCTTGATTTGTAAAATTTTTTCGCAAGTGCTCTGTATAAAACTTCGTCAATAAGCGTGCTTTTTCCCGACCCGGAAACGCCGGTAACGCAATTAAAAACACCAAGAGGGATCTTTACGTCTATGTTTTTGAGGTTGTGTTCCGAGGCGCCTATTACCTCAAGATATTTTTCCTTTTGACAGGCGCGCCGCTTTGGCGGAACTTCTATTTTGAGGTCCCCTCGCAGATATTTGCCGGTAAGAGAAAACTTGTTTTCAAGAATATTGTTCAGGGTTCCCTGGGCGACTATTTCCCCCCCATATTCGCCCGCGCCCGGACCAAGGTCAATTATGTGATCCGCTTTGCGGATGGTCATTTCGTCGTGTTCTACCACGATAAGCGTGTTACCAAGATCTCTTAGAGCGACCAACGTGTCAAGAAGCCGCTGATTATCGCGTTGGTGCAGCCCGATGCTTGGCTCATCCAGAACGTAAAGCACCCCTACCAGCCCCGCTCCGATCTGTGTGGCGAGACGGATCCTCTGGTCTTCTCCGCCTGAAAGAGTGCTGCTTCTTCTGTCCAGGGTGAGATACCCCAGCCCAACGTTTACCATGAATCTCAGGCGCGTACAAATTTCTTTCAGCGATTCTTCGGCTATTTTTTTGCGCATGCGATCAAGTTTAATTTCAGCGAAGTGTTTTTCCGCCTCATCAACAGACAGTTCGCATATTTCGGAAATATTTTTTTTGTTGATCAAAACATGCAATGACTCCGGGCGAAGCCGTTGCCCCTTACATGCCGGGCACGGCTGAACCGACAAAAAACCGCTTATCATCTCTTTTACAAAATCACTGTCCGACTGCCGAAAACGCCGTTCCAGGCTGGGAATAACCCCCTCAAAGCCGGTTTCTTCATCTCCGCAAAGGACCTTTTTTTTCTGGAGTTCGGTCAGGTCTTCATAAGGCATATCCGGAGAGAACCCGTGATATCGCGCCAGTTTTCTTATCTGCCGCCGGTAAAAAAGAACTATCCCCCTTCCGCCGCGTTTCCATGGAAGAACGGCGCGCAAAAGCGGCGCGGTCTTATCGGGCACCACCAATTCTCGGTCTATTTCCATTTTATTTCCCAATCCGTTACAGGCAGGGCACGCGCCATAGGGACTGTTGAAAGAAAAATTCCTAGGGGACAGCTTTTCAAAACTTATTCCGCACTTGACGCAGGCGTTCTGTTCACTGAAAAGGATGTCTTCTGCGGTCTTTTTCCCGGTGCGTATCTCGGGAAGGACGATTATCGTTCCCAAACCGATCTTGAGCGCGATTTCAACAGAATCCGATAGACGCGAACGCTTATCTTTTTTTATGATCAGGCTGTCTACAACGGCCTCAATGCGATGCTTAATCTTTTTATCCAAAAGCGGTATCCTGTCGCCTATCTCCGTTATCTTGCCGTCAAGTCTTACCCGGATAAGACCTTCTTTTCGGGCCTGGCGCATTACTTCTACATGTTCTCCTTTTCTTCCTGCAACAAGAGGCGCCAGGATTAAAATAGAACTGCCGTCTAAACGCGCCATGATGCGGTCAACTATTTCCTGAGAGCTTTGCCCCGATATGGTCTTGCCGCATTTTGGGCAATGCGGAACTCCAACTCTTGCAAAAAGAACTCTCAGATAATCGTAGATTTCGGTTTGTGTTCCCACGGTGGACCGTGGATTTCGCCCGCCGGTTCGCTGTTCAATACTTATCGTCGGGGACAGTCCTTCGATATGGTCCAGGTGCGGTTTTTGCAGCTGTTCTATGAACTGTCGCGCGTAGCTGGACAACGACTCCACGTAACGCCTTTGTCCTTCGGCGTAAATGGTATCAAAGGCCAGCGACGATTTTCCCGACCCGGAAAGACCCGTGATAACACACAGCTTATCCCGTGGGATCCGAACATTGATCCCTTTCAGGTTATGCTCTCTGGCGCCTTTTATAGTTATGTGCTTGGTTGCCATGCGCACTATTTTAACACAATCGCCGAAGGTGGACAAGGCCTCGTAGGGACACTCCTTGTGGGTGCCCTGCGCCCGGCGTTTCGGGCGGGCACAAGGCCCGCCCCTACGTCTTTTATTTGCAATTTCCTTCGTGATAATATATATTATTGTTGTCAGAAAAACAAAGCTGCAACACTGATCTCAGTGTTCTCAAAAGTTTCAGTGCGTTCAGTGTTGCAAGGTTTCAGAGTTGCAAGGTTTCAGTGAATTCAGTGTTGCAAGGGAGGAACTTAATGAGAATCGGGAAAAGGCTGCACGAACTGCGAAAAGATAAGAATATGACACTTGAAGAGCTCTCCAAGAAAAGCGGCGTGGCGCTTGCCTCTCTCAGCCGCATGGAAAATAATAAAATGGCGGGAACGCTTGCATCTCATACCCGGATCTGCAAAGTTCTCGGCGCTTCCATTGCCGAACTTTATCGCCAACTCGAAGACGCGGATAAAATAGTTGAATCGGTCTCTCACTCAATGCGTCCGGAACATTTCGCCCGCGACCAAAAAGCCCGGTTTGAACTTCTCGTTACAAAAACAGCCGGTAAAAAAATCACGCCGCTTATCCTGACACTCAAAACAGGCGGTGAAACCCGCAAGGAACACGACGCTTTCGGAACGGAAAAATTTATTTATATACTTTCGGGAGGGTTGGACGCTGTGATCGGAGAAAAAACCTATTCGCTAAAATGCGGGGACAGTCTATACTTTGACGCGTCGCTTCCGCACATGTTTAAAAATCGGTCAAGAGCGGAAGCCGGAGCGATGCTGGTCATTGCGCCGCCGGTCTCATGAAACACTCTTCATCTTTCCCTTGCGGTAAACCAAAAGGAACGCGCTTACCACTATCGGGTCAAACTGCACTCCGGAATTGTCCTTGATTATCTGGACAGCGACCTCGGCCATCTTTTTCTGGCGATACGGCCTATCGCTGGTTATCGCGTCAAAAGTGTCCGCCACCGCTATTATACGCGCAAGAAACGGTATCTCCTCCCCCTTCAGCCCGTCAGGATATCCAGTTCCATCAAATCTCTCATGATGCGCCCGAACCTCTCTTGCAACATCCCCCAGCTCTCTTATGGGATACAGTATCGCGGCGCCGGTCACCGTGTGTTCTTTCACTTTTTCGTATTCGCTCTTGGTCAAACTCCCCTTTTTGTTTAACACACTATCCGGAACGCCGATCTTTCCGACGTCATGTAATAACGCGGCAATATGGAGCGTCTCCCTGAAATTTTTATACGCCAGCGCTTCGGGAATATCCTTGAGTTCTTCGGCGATCGTCAAGGCATACTGAGTAACGCGTTCGGTATGGCCGTGTGTATACGGATCCCGCGCGTCAATAGCTGCCGCCAGAGAAATCGCGGTGTGAATAAAAATACTGTGCTCTCTTTCATAGAGCTTATGCACTTCAAATATTTTTTCCTGAAGATCCTGTATTAGCGAGGCATTCGCAAGTGCCATGGCGATATCATTAGCGAGTGTTGTAAAAAAGCCTATTTCCTGGCGCGAAAATTTGATATTAGAAAGTTTTTTGCCGAGAACAAATACTCCGGCAAGTGTTTTCTTGTAATAAACCGGGGCGCAAACATTGGCTTTTAACAACTCCATCTGCCTGAGGCTAAGATCTATCAATTCGACGAGTCCCTTGTCGTTTTTGATATCCTCATCACTCTGAAGGACATCAAGAAGCTCCGTGTATTCCACCGCTCCGGTTTCCGAGATCTTAAAATTGTGCCGCTCATTAAACATCCTGATAAGCGGATTATCAAACGTAAGACGTATAAACCCAACTGGTATCTTAACGCCTTCCGCTCCCTTACTGTCGATAAGCGCAAAGGAATGTTTGTCTTTCTGGTTGAGGAGCATGGCCGTATGCGTGACCTTCACCTGTTCATCAATGATCTTGACTATCATGCGGATAAGGCGTTCGGGTTTTCTGAAGCGTATCATGGTGCGCGAAGCGTTCTCCAGAAAAAACTGGTAATCCAGTTCCGGCTCCTGCCTTTTTTGAACTCCGGCCTCTTCCATGGGGATCAACGTCCCATCACAGCTCTTTATCCGGCCGATGATCCAGTCCTGCAATTTCATCCAACTGTCTTCATATGACATGGCCTGCTCCCATTCCTTCTTTCATGCACTCCTCTGACGGCGCGTATAACCGTTCAATGCGTGAACATACGGCCGGAGGTCTTAATCTGTTCGGCGATCGTAAAAACCGTTCTTTCAAGTTGTTCAAGCAAGAGAGGCTTGGTTATATATTCTACGGCTCCGAGCTGTTTTGCCTCCCGAGCTCTATCCGTGTCATCAACCGCTGTGACCATAATAACTTTTGCGTCGGGGGTTATCTCCATAATCTCTTTAAGCGTCGTTATTCCATCCTTGTCCGGCATTTTAACGTCCAAAAGAACAATATCAGGGCTTTCCTTTCGGACGATCTCAACGGCCTTTTCTCCGCTGTTTGTAACCAGGACCATGAATTTTCTTTCCGTAAAAAAAGTCCTCACAAAACAACATATATCGGGTTCGTCGTCCACGACCAGCAGTTTAATTACACCACTTTTACCCGCCGCCTGCGAACGTCTTCGTCGGGGCAGCCCCAGAAATCCTTTTTTTGTCCGTTGTTTTCGCGGCATAATAGTATCCTTTTATTGTTGTCCCGCCCCCAGTTTCGCCTGTTTCCCTTTTGTCTCAAACACCAGACGGAAAAGCGTCCCGTTTTTCTGTCCCGCACGGACATCTATGCTTCCGTTATTCCGCTCAACAATCCGTCTCACGATAAAAAGGCCGAGCCCCGGACATCTTCCGCAGGACCTTCCGGCAAAGTACGGAGTAAAGACCCTGTGCAGACGATCCCCGTCTACGCCCGGTCCTGAATCCTCTATTTCAACGGAAATCGTTTCCCCATCCCCCTTGACACGTATGGATATTTCGCCGTTCTCAAGGATCACCTGTGCGGCGTTCCTGATAAGACTGAAAAATATTTCCTGTATTTGCTTAGGATCCGCGACAATGCCGGGAATATCTTTTTCGATCTCTTTTTTTATGCTGATATTGTCCATTTCCAGCTCGTATTTTACGATGGAACAGACTTCTTCTATCTCGCGGTCAATATGAACATCATCTGTTTTTTTGTCTTTCGCAGGGCGAGAAAAAGAAGCAAGCCTTTTCGTTATGGTCGTGGCCCGATCTGTTTCACTGATAACTTTTTCCATAACGATCTTTGCCTTTTCGATCAGTTCTTTTTCAGACATATCCTTGTATATTCCCTCTGCAAGATTTAAAAGAAACATCTCACATTGCCCTCGCACTATTCCCAGCGGATTGCATATGTCATGGTTTATGCCGGTTGTCAACATCCCAATCGCGGCCATTTTCTCCTTTTGCGCCAACTGGGCCTGTATGACCGACAGTTCTTCAATAAACCGTGCGTTGGCTATCCTGCTGGAAAGAACCCCGGCGATAAGCTGCAATACGTCCACGTCATCCCGCAAAAACGACCCGTTTGGCCTGCTTCCCCGGGAAAAAAGAATACCAATAATATCATCGCGGTGTTTCATCAAAAAGGCGGCGTCAGCTCCTAATTCACGCATCTTTTTTTTAACACCGTTATCTTTCTGTTCTCGGCGCAAGATATACCCGCTGTCTTTCACGAGCGTAACAAGATCTTCGCTATCACTAAGTAGTTGTTCCTTTTTTTTCACTGAAGATGTTGCGGCAACCCGAAAGCTTTCCTTGGCCGCGTCATGGAGCATCACAGTTACGTTCTCCAGGGCCAATACCCCGTTTACGCAGTCAACCGCAAGCTTGGAAAGCCCCGCCGGACCAAAATTCCCGCGCGCTTCGTTCATGAATATTTTGATAACCTGTTGCCGGGGATCCCGTTTGAAAGGCACATATGGGACAGTACTTTTTTGGAAAAAGGTCTCCAGCACAAAGAAAACAAAAACAGTAACCAAAACAAAAAGCAAAACCACCAGAGGGCCTTGTTTTCCGTCCGTAAAAACAGGTAGCCCGGCAGGCAGAAAAACTTCGAACACGGCATATATCGCCGCAAAAAGCCCCGCAAAAACAAAGGTTTTTCTTAAAATGCTGATCACTCGCTGCATCGCCGCCCTCTTATTTTTTAGACCTTTTTTCCTGTTTTTTGATCCATTCGTCTATTGTTTTTTTCTTGAAGCGCCATTTCGACCCGACCTTGAACGCCGGAATCTTTCCTTTTTGCGCATGTTTATATATCGTAACGACTTTCATTTTCAGATAGTCGGCGACCTCGCTTATAGTCATTACCGAAGTGGTCATGCCTTCTCCCTTGTAACACCGAATACGCTATTTAAATAACCAAAATATCCGAAAGAAACAAGTTACAAGATACAAATAATGTCAAATGACAAAATTCAAAGCACAAACAAAGGTTTTGTTATTTGAATTTAAGATTTTGGATTTATTTTGGATTTTGTGCTTTGTCATTTGGAATTTACTGTTCACTATTCACTGATCACTGTTCACGACTCGTGGTAACTTGAATATTATTTGTATCTTGTATCTTGGTTAGTGGTTATTTCCTCCCCGTGTTCTCATTGTTGCAATATGACTCATCAAAAACCATAATGTTTCCAGATAATATGTAACCATCTTTTCCTCTCCTGCGAGTGATTTGTTACCAACTTATACGGCTTGATACCAATTATACAATGTGATAATAGAGTTTAATGGGAAATTCTTTGGAGTCAAGCCCGTAGCAGCGATTAGCGCCACCACCAAAAACCCTGGGGATTTCAAGGAGCACCGCACCCACTCTTTGACCCGCATGACCTGAAACGCCCCGCGCCGAACGACCCGAAGAATTGTCTGGTGCCCTTACTCCCGGGGACGGAAGAAGGTGGGAAAAGCTCTCCGAAATACCAATACCCAAAAATACACTACTTCTTACCGCAAAAGACGCGTTGGGAGTGCTTCGTACGGAACCTCGTTCCGGTAGAAGCACTCCCAACGTGTCCTATACAATAACAGATACGAAGGATTACTT
>JBDRNI010000029.1:0-15406 GCA_043811335.1 Candidatus Omnitrophota bacterium
GGGCCTTTTTTGGAGCAATGCCCACGGGCCTTCCGACACTACTTGATTAGCCCTGCTTCCCATCGTTTCGGGCGGACACATGGGTCCGCCCCTACGGGGCTACTTTAACCGGGACGTTTCGGGCGGGTTTAGAACCCGCCCCTACTGGGTTACCTTAAGAGGTGAGGAATTATCGTTCCAATCCAGTGTTCTGATGGGATACGGGATGATTATTCCTTCTTTTCTGTAACGAGAGTGAAGATTTTTGATGAACTCATGTTTGACGAGATAGCCGTCTACGAATTCCTTGACGCGCAGTATTACCGTAAAACCTATGCTAAAATCGCCGAACGTGTGATACCGTATGAACGGTTTGAAATCGGCAACGCCGCCTGTCACTGCCTTCAGGGTTTCTTCTGCAACTTCTATCGTTACCTTTTCCACGTGGGACAGGTCTGAATCATAATGCACGCCGGCCTGGACCAGAACGGAAAGTTCCTTTTGCGGATAATAATAGTTTAAAATACGGGAATTGACTATCGTCTTGTTGGGGATGACCACGACGTTATTCGCAAGCTTACGGACCCATGTGGAACGCCATCCGATCTTTTCCACGTACCCCTCTTCTCCCGAATCCAACCGTATGAACTGGCCGATCTTGATCGGTTTATCCATTATGATCTGGACCCCGGAAAAAAAGTTTTCCAGAGTGGGCTGAAGCGCAAGCGCCACGGCCAGAGAGCCTATCCCCAGAGAGGCCAGGATCGGGGTAATGGAAACACCGAAATTGTCCAGAAGCAGCAAAGCCCCCAGACCCAACACAACGCCGCGCACTATCACGTTTAACACGCCGCGCGAACCTTTCAGCGCGCTGATCTTAGGCACGTAATGCTCTATGGTCCCCTTGATCAAACGGTCAAAAAATATGACAACCGCAACGATCGCCGTGGCTTCAAACCCTATATTCGCGAATTTGAGAAGTTCACCGTCCCTGCCAAGGTCAAACAGCTTATCCAGGACAAAAATACCGCTTACGAAGATCATTAAAAGAAGCGGAAGGTCAAGGGCATGAACAAGGATATCGTCTATCTTTGTCGCGCTCCTCTCGGAGAATTTACGTATTTTGCTGTAGAAAAATTTTTTCAGGAGAAGAAAAACGCTCACCCATAGAAAATACAACACCGGGACATATATCCAGGGGGCTATTTCAAATCCTGCTATCGCAATATTTTTCATGTTTATAACTCTCTTTTTAGAACACGGATTTTACGCCTTCCCGGCGCTGCCGAGAACCTTTTCGTTCTTGTGCCTGTACATCTTGATCAATTCTTCGCGGGCCGGTCCGAGATATTTTCTCGGATCAAATTCACCGGGCTTCGTCCACAGCACTTCGCGTATCTTAGCTGTCATGGCAAGCCGCCCGTCGGAATCAATGTTGATCTTGCATACCGCCGACTTCGCCGCCCGTCGAAGCTGCTCCTCGGGAACCCCTACGGCATTTTCCATTTTCCCGCCGTATTTATTGATCATTTCAACATATTCGGGCATAACGGAACTTGAGCCGTGCAGGACTATCGGAAAACCCGGCAGGCGTCGTTCCACTTCTTCAAGAATATCAAACCGTAACGGGGGAACTTCCTCGCCCGGCTTTAACTTGAATTTATAAGCTCCGTGCGAAGTCCCTATGGATATAGCCAGGCTGTCCACGCCGGTCTTATCCACAAATTCCTCCACTTCTTCGGGCTGTGTATAGTGCGTCTTTTCGTGGCTGACTTCGTCTTCTATACCCGCGAGAACACCGAGCTCCCCCTCCACCGTAACATCGTGCTCATGCGCGTAAGCGACCACCTTTTTGGTGAGGGCCATGTTATCCTCAAATGACTGGCCCGAACCGTCTATCATGACAGAAGAAAATCCGGTCTCTATACAGGAAACACACAATTCGTATGAATCCCCGTGATCCAGATGCAAAGCGACGGGAATGTTGGATGAAGCGTCCTTGACGATATCCATGGCGCCGGCGGCCATGTGCCTCAAAAGTATCTGATTCGCGTATTTTCTGGCTCCCGAGGAGATCTGCAGGATAACCGGAGAATTTGTTTCAATACATGCCGTTATGATAGCCTGCAGCTGTTCCATGTTATTAAAATTGTAACCCGGGATCGCGTATTTTCCGTCCACGGCCTTTGCATACATCTCTCTGGTATTTGATAGCCCGAGTTCTTTGTAACTGTGCATGATCCATTCCTTTCTTGTATGTCATTACAGGTAAGTCATTACAGGGGAGTTATTCTATCAAGTTTCGCCTACAATACAAGCGAAATCGTCGTTTCAGAAGAAATCGTAGGGGCGGGGTTGCCCCGCCCCTACCAACAAAGACAGTTTACCGTCATGCCCGGGACCGGCTACAGCAGCCCTCTTTGCAATGCGCCACGGGACGCAGCATGTATCTTACGGTTATTTTCATTTTTACCTCCCTTCCTGCTTCTTTAATTTAAATAAAACCCCGAATCTGTCTTCAACCAGTATTTCAAAACGCGGATCGCGCCGGACTTGACTTATCAGTCCGGAAAAATAGCTTTTTCCCGCGTAACCGTATCTTGACCCGAAAACGTCATTCATCGCGCGATATGGATCCGTGCTTCTTCCAAAAGCCACATTCCGGTACAGGGCATATCTGTTTTTATCGCGGTAATACATGTACACCGGATCCAGTGTGACAAAGTAATCATTGCGGGGATTCAGTCCTATAAAATACTGCCCGTCTGACCAATTGGCATGAAAAACCAGCTCACCTTCCGGAACATGCTTCTTTATCTCGTCTGCCATGTCCTCAAAATGCCGGTTCATGATCTCCGCGCCCCTGATGGTCTGGGGAAAATCCCTGTATTGTCCGAAAGAAAACACCAATACCGAGGCGAAACACGCCGTAAAAAAAACAGGCGCGATCTTTCGCCAGGCGCCGGTAAAAAAATCTTTCGCGAATGACGCGAGAAATAACAAAAAAATCGGCCACGCGTGAGTAAGGCCCCGTTGGGACGTGAAGGACAGGATATAATAAAAAGCCGTCACGGCAAACAGAACCCTTGTGTGGAACGACGTTTTTACGTCGTTTCTTACGAGAAGCAGAAAAAGAGCGCCGAGCATGCCCAGGGTTATGAGCGGATAACTTTGTAAAAATACGTTTGAAAGAAGCGGAAAAAATTCCGCGGGAAGCTCCAGAACCCCGGTTTTCGCCGCATAAAAAGGAACAAGGATCGCATTCAGATAAAAATACAGAATATTATTCGGAAAATACGGGTTTATCAGATGCCCGACGACAATACCCGCCGCCACGGCCAGCAGGTTTCTGAATGATACCTGTCTGAAACTCACAGCGCGCACACCCTCCGCTATAAAAGCATACGCTAACATGTAAGGCGCGGATACGTGCGCCATGGAATAGATAACAGCGAGAATAAAAAGAGGAAGGGCCTTTTTCTTTATCAAAAAATGGACCGTCAGAATGGTAATGATCATGACCAGCGCGAACGGCCTGGGTCTTTCAAGGGCAATAATAAACCGGCAGGGGGCGAAAAAAAGAATGAGGAACAGAAAAACATATTCTCTTCTCGTCCATTTCCTCAAAAAAACATACATCACGGCGAAAAGAGAAGTGTAAAACGCGGCGGCGGCGAGCTTAGCGCCGAAAAAGATATCCCTGAAGAATGTAAAAGGAATAAGAAAAACATGAAACAGAAAATCTTTGTCCGAGAACCGGTCAAAAAAAACGGAGAACCGCGTCCAGTGAAAGGTGTAGTGGATGCCGTATTGCTTTATGAATTCCGCCATCCTTATGTGCAGATAACCGTCCGACCCGTAGAGAGCGGCGTTCGCGAACTGCACCTTGAAGATAAAGAACACCCCCAGGGCAAGAACTATACATTCCAGCACGAGATATTTTCTCTGCTTTGCGTTTGTTATCACCGGTATTCCTTTCTTCTTCGGACGTGATATCCGAAAGCTCCGTTAAAGAAGTTCTTTCACTACCGTCTCAAAAACCTCTTTGTCCCGATATCCCACGAATTTTCTGACGATACGCCCTTCCCTGTCAATCATGAAAGTGGTGGGTATGCTCCTTACCCCTCCGTAGGCGGCCGCCACAGAGGCGTTCCCCAAAAGGATCGGATAACTGATCTCGTATTCTTGGAGAAGAGACTCCACTTCCGCCATATCCCGGGCATCCACCAGTACCCCTATGACCTTAAGGCCTTTTTTTTCGTACGCGCGGTGAAGTGCCTGAAAATGCGGCAGTTCTTTCTTGCACGGCGGGCACCACCCCGCCCAAAAATCCAGTATGACAACTTTTCCTTTCGTGCCGGACATGGTAAAAGACCCGCCACTCAGGGTGTTAAGCGTAAAGTCCGGCGCCGAAGCCCCGATCTCTCCGGAAGAAACGCCCCCTCCGCACGATGCCAAAATCGCTCCCATAAACAGCGCCAAAACAGTAAAAAAGACCGAGAACCGGTGTCTATATTTCATGATAACCCCTCCTCTGTAGCATCGTGTCGCATTATTTGTCAAATTCGTAAAAACCGGGCGGAATATATTTCGTCAGTATACTCAAGTTCCCGACAAATATCAGGCATCCTATGCATACAAGAAGAAGCCCCGCGGCGATCTCTCCCCACCGGATCAGGGGCTTGTATTTTTCAAAAAAACGCATGAATGCTCCTACGGCAAACCCCGTGATAATAAAGGGAACTCCCAGCCCCAGAGAGTAGGCCGCAAGAAGCATCACTCCCCTCACAAGGGTCGCCTGAACAGCTGCCATGGCGAGTATACCCGCCAGGATCGGCCCGACGCACGGAGCCCATCCGAAGGCAAAAGCGATCCCAATCACAAATGCGCCGAAAAATCCCGGAGAAGACCGTTTTACATGCAGACGTTTTTCATAGTTGAGCCATTTTATCCTGAAAATACCCAAAAGATGCAGGCCGAACACGACGATAATTATTCCGGCTATCCGTGTCAACAAAATCGTGTGTTGGGAGAATAATTTTCCGATAAAAGAGGCGGATGCGCCGAACGATATGAATACCAATGAGAATCCCGCAACAAAGAATAACGAAGCCAGAACGGCTTTTTGGGTAAGTTTTCCGTCTCTCTTGCCCTTGCGCAAATCCTCCAGAGATATGCCCGACAAGAACGAAACATACCCCGGGACAAGCGGCAGCACACAGGGAGACAGGAAAGAAAAAATCCCTGCTAAAAATGCCAGTCCGAAAGAAATATTACCCATATAGCGGAAATTATATCATATTTTCCACAGCGCCGGAAAAAAACTCTCCGTCCTATGGCTATACAATACCCTGAGCCATCATCGCCCTGGCCACTTTTATGAAACCGGCGATATTCGCGCCGTTAACAAGATTACCGGGCGTGCCGTATTCCTCGGCGGCTTTCTTTGACGAGGTGTGTATATCCACCATGATCTGGTGCAGTTTTCTGTCCACCTTTTCAAAGTTCCATGAAAGACGCTGTGAATTCTGCGCCATCTCAAGTCCGGATGTAGCCACACCGCCTGCATTCGCGGCTTTGCCGGGTCCGAAAGACACGCCGCTTTTCAGGAATACATTTACCGCACCGGGAGTCGAAGGCATGTTCGCGCCCTCGGCAACCGCAATGCATCCGTTCTTGACAAGAACTTTCGCCGCGTTCTCTTCCAGTTCGTTCTGTGTAGCGCACGGCAAAGCAACGTCACATTTGATGTTCCATATTCCCGAACAACCCTCGGTGTATTCCGCCGAACTATGCACCTTTACGTATTCTTTTATGCGCTTACGTTCAATTTCTTTGATCGTCTTGACCGTATCAAGATCTATTCCACGGCTGTCATATATAAACCCGCCGGAATCAGACATGGCAACCACTTTAGCGCCAAGCTGGGTAGCTTTCTGATGCGCGTATATCGCCACGTTACCGGATCCGGAGATAACAACCGTTTTTCCCGCAAAAGAGGTTTTACGGTCTTTAAGCATCTCCTCGCAAAAATACACGCAGCCGTATCCCGTGGCTTCCGTCCGGACCAGCGAACCGCCAAAATCAAGGCCTTTGCCCGTCAGAACACCGTTGAAAAGCCCAGTGATCTTTTTCCACTGACCGAACATGTAGCCGATCTCTCTTCCGCCGACGCCGATATCCCCTGCGGGAACATCGGTATCCGCACCGATATGTCTGTACAGCTCGTTCATGAAACTCTGACAAAATCTCATTACCTCGCCGTCAGATTTTCCCTTGGGATCAAAATCAGACCCGCCTTTTGCGCCGCCCATCATGAGTCCCGAAAGCGAGTTCTTGAATATTTGTTCAAAACCGAGAAACTTGATAATACCCAGATAAACGGAAGGATGGAACCGTAACCCTCCCTTATAAGGGCCCAGGGCCGAATTGAACTGAATGCGGAACGCCCTGTTCACCTGCACTTTTCCCTTGTCGTCCTGCCACGGCACCCTGAAAATGATCTGCCGTTCGGGTTCGACTATTCTCTCCAGAATAGAAGCCTCCTCGAACTCGGGATGTTTCTTTAAAACCGGCCTGAGCGATTCCAGCACCTCTTCCACTGCCTGCTGGAACTCAACCTCCCCGGGATTACGTTTCTTTACCGTTTCTATAACTCTCTGCACGTATGCCATCTGTCTCACCCTCCATTCGTTATTCAACTTGATTATCTGTTTTATCGGGGACAAATAAAAAAAGGCGTCCACCCGTTTACCGGGGAACGCCTTTGTCCCTTACATCATTGAAACCGCCGCTGCGGCTACACCGTAATTATCCCTCATTTTTCCGCGATAGTCAAGCGGAAAAATCATTTAGAGGCCATGCACCGCAAAAGAGCTTCTTTCGTGGCCGATCCCGCTATGCCGTCGGAGCTCAAACCATTATCGGTCTGGAAGTCCTTAAGGGCCTTTTTGGTCTTTTTCCCCATTTTCCCGTCTATCGGACCGCGATAATATCCGGCATCCCTGAGGATCTGCTGGATCTTTTTTCTGGACATTGAGATCGCCGTCTCTTTTTTCTTCCGTGGCGCTTCTCTCACGGCTGCCTGAGGCACGGTAATATTCTTTTCATTTTCCGTCAGGCGGTCCTCCGCAATCGTTTGTCGTTCTTCCAGAATAACGACTTTCTTCTCCAGAACATCGATCCTCTTCCCTGTCTCTCCCGTTTCGGAAAGACCCGCACAGCCGGCAACCGGTAAAACCAGAAATAAGATCATCAAATATCTTCGCAACACACGCCTCCTTTACTGTATCAAAAGATCCCGAGAAAGTTATCCGTTCCTGCCGGGTTTTCTTATCTGAAAAGAAAGTATTATTGCTTCCGCAACCTCTTTCATCGAAACACGCCTGTTCATGCTGGATCGTCTCATGAGCGTGTAAGCCTCATCCTCGGAAAGGTTCTGTTCCTTCATCAGGATCCCTTTTGCCCTTTCAACCTTTTTCCGGGTCTCAAGTTCTTCCTGAATAATCTTGCTTCTTACCATGAGCTCCGTATTCTCTATCGCAACCGCCGCCTGATTTGTCACCACGCTCAGAAGATCAATATCGCTTCTCGTGAATTTATATGGTTTTACGGTATAGACGTTTATAACCCCCACTACACGCTCCTTTACCATCATCGGAACGCTGAGCATTGACACAAGAGATTCCTTTTTCGCAAGAGGTTTCTCTTTATACCGTTCGTCTTTCAGGACATCAAGTATTACTACAGGTTTTTTCTTTTCGGCGACAAGGCCGACTATGCCTTCGCCTACTTTTATTCGACGCTCTTTAAGATATTCCCGGCTCATCGCCTGAGTCGCTCTTATCTTGAGTTCCTGCGTCTCTTCGTCAAGAAGCCACAGGGCGCATATTTTGGCTTTCATGACACCGGCAGTGAGATTAACAATAAGTTTCAGTATATCTTCCAGATACAGATCCGATGTTATGGCTTTACTGATCTTTGTCAGTGTCGCAAGATATTGTTTCTCGGCAGATTTTTTCGGCATGATCGCCTTTAGCAAACCTCTTTGCGCAGTTATCTTAAAAACATCATTTTCGCGTATGACGGCAGTTCCCAGAGATTCTGCGGCAAGAGGCCTTCAAGCGCATCTCCGAACCGCCGCAACGCATTCATGTCTTTTATGATCCTCCGGGAAGATGAGCCTTTTATGCTTTTTTCCAGTTTTTTTATACACTTCAGCGTGTTTTCCATTTCGGAACATACTTTTTCCAAAAGTTCCCTGGCCATGAACGGTTTAAGCTCGCACGATTCCGCTCCGTTTATGACCTCAATAAGCCTTCGTTCATATTCCACGGCCGGAGGCACGATCATCGTCTTCGCCATTGTCAAAGCGCATCCGGCTTCTATATCAATGGTCTTTTTATACTGTTCCTTGAATATCTCATACCGGGACTTTAGTTCTTGTTCTGAAAGAACCTTGTGTTTTTTGAAAAGCGCGACGACTTTTTCATCCCTGAGCGCTTCAAGCGCTTCCTCCGTAGTCCTGAGATTCGGAAGGCCGCGTTTTTTCGCTTCAGCAAGCCACTTTGCACTGTAATTGTCGCCGTTGAAGAGAATACGCTTGTGTTTTTTGACAATATCGCGCAATATCGCCTGCAGAGCCGTGTTAAAATCCTTTCCTTCGCGCAGCGCCTTTTCGAGTTTTCCGCAGATCTCATCCAGCGCGTCGGCGACAATGGTGTTCAGAACGATGTTTGCCTCCGCGCAGCTTTGATTTGATCCGACTGCCCTGAATTCAAACTTGTTTCCCGTAAAAGCAAAAGGTGACGTTCTATTCCGATCGGTTATATCACGCGGGAACGGAGCCAGAGACGTAACGCCGATCTTGATGACATCTCTTTTTGGAGAACTCCCGGTCGTCCCTTTTTCGATCTGCTCTATCACGTCGGATAACTGCTCGCCGAGAAATATAGACAATATAGACGGGGGCGCCTCACTGGACCCAAGCCTGTGATCGTTCCCGGCTGAAGCAATAGAGGCCCTTAAAAGCGGCGCGTAAGTGTCAATGGCCTTCATGAGAGCACATATAACTGTAATAAACTTGGCGTTTTCACGCGGATTATTACCCGGCTGCAGCCAGTTGCAGCCATCAGGGCCCAAAATAGACCAGTTGTTATGTTTGCCGGACCCGTTCACGCCGGCATACGGCTTCTCATGAAGAAGACATATAAATCCGTGCTGTTCCGCGACCTGGCGCAGCATTTCCATTACCATCATGTTGTGGTCAACGGAAAGATTCTGTTCCTCAAACATGGGAGCGATCTCAAACTGCCCCGGGCAAACCTCATTGTGCCGGGTCTTTGACGGAATACCAAGCCTCCACAACTCGCGGTCAAGATCTTCCATGAAGTCCAGCACACGTTTTTTGATGATACCAAAATAATGATCTCCCATCTGCTGGTGCTTCGCAGGTTTTCTCCCGAAAAGGGTTCTTCCCGTCTGAATAAGATCAAGGCGCTCATGATAGAATTTTTTGTCTATCAGAAAATATTCCTGTTCAACACCGAGAGTCGCATGAGCCCGCTTGTTTACCGCCTTGACGCCGAAAAGCTTTCCGAGACGCAAGACCTGCCTGGAAAGGGCCTGTATTGATCGAAGTAAAGGTGTTTTTTTATCAAGCGCTTCACCGTGATAAGAATAAAAAGCGGTCGGAATACACAGAGTAGCGCTTTTTTTTGTCTTTTTTATGAAAGCGGGGCTGGTGGGATCCCATGCCGTATAGCCGCGCGCTTCAAAGCTTGCCCTGAGCCCTCCGGAAGGAAAACTTGAAGCATCGGGCTCGCCCTTTACGAGCTCTTCTCCCGAGAATTGAAGGATCACGCCGCCTTCGGCGTCCGGTATTATGAATGAATCATGTTTCTCGGCGGTAGCTCCGGTAAGAGGCTGAAACCAATGGGTGAAATGAGTCGCTCCTTTGGAAAGTGCCCATGTCTTCATGGCATCCGCCGTTTCATCGGCTATTCCCGGATTAAGGGGACACCCTTCCTGAATAGTTGCTTTAAGAGAGTGAAATGTCTTCTCCGAAAGATACCTGCGCATGGTTTTCAGACTGAAAACATTCTCGCCGTAAATATCTTTTATTGTCGCTGTTCTTTTTTTTAGTTTTTTTGAGGTCTTTTTCTTCATGATACCCCTTCCGCTTCTTCCGCATCAAATACTCTTATTATTCTATCAGCGATCCGGGTTAACGCAACATATAATTGAACGTGGCGCCTTATTCGTGAAAAACCGCGCTCTTAAGTCCGTGACCGTGGTCACGAGCAACATTTCTGCCTAATCCCGCGATCATGTTCTTGAGACACGCACCGCAAGCGCGTGGATCTTCTTTTATGCAGATCTTGCCGGGGTAAATAAGATAATGCTCCCTATACTGCCTAGGCATGACATTCGGCATTACGACATTGGCGCCGCAGGCAAGGGCTTTCTGTCTGCCCTCCGGATGTATCGTTCCGATAGCGGTTGTAGCGGGAATATGGGTATTCTGCGTCACGAGGCGGGTCAGCGCAGTCACTTTCAACGCGGTCAAGAGATCTCCGCCCGCAAGAGACCCGAGCGGCGTGTCGGGATTCGGGATAAAGGGTCCATTTCCGACCATATCAAGCCCGAGATCATTAAACAACAATATATCGTCGGCTATGCTCTCCGCCGATTGTTCTTCTAAACCCGTCATGATCCCCGATCCCACCTGAAAGCCAAGTCCCTTCAGCCATGCGAGACATTCAAATCTCTTATCATAATCGCCGTCCGGTTTCAGTTTCGCGTAAAGATCGGGGTCGGACGTCTCAAATCTCAGAAGATATCTGTCCGCCCCCGCGGCTTTCAGATCCCGATACTCTCCAAAGGTCAACTCCCCCAAAGACAGCGTTACGGCAAGATCAAGTTCTTTTTTTATCCGCGTGACCACGCCCAGCAGGGCATCCGAAGGATATGCCCCGTCTTCTCCGGACTGAAGCACTACAGTTCTGTACCCGAGTTCATTCGCCGTCCTGGCCGCTTCAAAAATTTCATCCGGCGTTATCCTGTAACGCTCGAGACGCCCGTTATCCTTGCGCAATCCGCAATAGAGACAGTTCTTATCACAGTAATTTGAAAATTCTATAATACCCCGGAGATGCACTTTATCCCCAACGTGTGTTTTTCTCACTTCGTCCGCGCGGCGCTTCAGCTGTTCTATCCGATCAATATCTCGCGTTTTCAGCAATGAGACTATTTCGTCTTTCTTGATGCCGCCTGCATGAGATGACCGCGGATCTTCAGAAGTATAGATCTCTTTTTCCATTTTTTGTTTTCTCGTAATTTTTTATAAGTTCCGGATACATCCCGGGCATTTTGTTTTTTATCTGACCGATCTCTTTTTCTATCACTCTTCGCCTATGCGAACGGTCTCGGGCGACGCAAAATCGTCAAGCCATTCCCTGAACGTAAGAACCGCGTTAAGTTTGCAAAATTCTCCTTCCTTTCCCGAACGCAGCATTCCCATTATGTGCTTACCGGTTCTGCCGCATCTGTAACCGGCGGTGCAGAAAGAAGTGATATAGCCCGCATGCGCCAGTTCACGGACGATCTCGTCCAGGCTTCTCGTATCCCCGAGCATGAACTGCTGCCTTCGGCCTTCCTGCTCGGAATACCTGTCGCTATAAGCGCCTATCCCTATCCGTGTTGAGGCGTCGGTTTGGGTGCATCCCGAGGAAAGAACATCGCGTCTCATGTCGGCGCTTTCCCGCGCGGTAAGGATCATTCCCGTATAAGGTATAGCCAGCCGCAGGACCGTGACAAGTTTCTTAAAATCGTTATCGGACACTTTATACCCCTCATCCTGAGTAAATGGCGTGTTCGCTGCCGGTTCAAGGCGCGGGAACGAAACGGTATGCGGACCCACACCGAACTTTTTTTCAAGTTCACGGGCATGATACAAAAGACCCATCACTTCAAACTTCCAGTCATACAGCCCGAAAAGGGCTCCGATGCCGACGTCGTCGATCCCGGCTTCAAACGCCCTGTGCATGCAGTAAAGACGCCATCTGTAATCCGCTTTTATCGTCCCGGCCGGATGGACTTTCCCGTAAGTCCTCCGGTGATACGTTTCCTGAAAAACCTGATAAGTCCCTATCCCGGCCTCACGAAGCGCCTTGAGGTCGGCGACAGCAAGAGGCGCGGCATTGACATTGACTCTCCGTATCCGGCCGTGCCCTCTTTTTGTCGGAACTTTAACCCCGTAGACGGCTCTGATCGATGCCGTGATATAATCCGTATCCATTGAAGGATGCTCACCGTAGACCACTATAAGACGCTTGTGTCCGATCTCACCCGCGAGAACCCGGGTCTCCGCCTTAACCTCATCCAGCGTAAGCATTCTTCGCACGGTTTTTTTATTGTCCCTGCCGAATGCGCAATAAAGGCAGTTATTAACGCATAAATTACCCATGTAGAGCGGCGCAAACGTCACGATCCTGTTGTCATAAACCTTGTGTTTAACCCGCCAAGCCGCCTCTTTCATCTCTTCCAGGAGATCGGGATCTTCAACGTTTAAAAGCGCGGCCGCCTCATCCGGCGACAGGGTCTCAATAGAACAGGCCTTGGCAAGTATATCCCTGATATAGGCCGGGTCAGGATCTTTGATCTGACGGATCTTTTCCTCGATCTCCGCATCAGGAATAAAATCGTCGTCATCGGAAAGATATTTCGTGATCTCCCCGGGGGTTACCCTGCTGCGCATCCATGTTTTCATATCAGTTGATGTGATCATTTTGCTCTCTGCGCCATGTTTGGGCGGACACATGGGTCCGCCCCTACTTTGTACGCATTCAACGCATCCGGGAACGGCTCTATCGTTCTTTCAAGAACGCCATGCAGGAAAGATATGCATACTCCGTAATTCGTTACGGGAACACCGTGTTCTCTTGCTTTTTGCGTTCGCATAAATACTTCACGCGGGGTTATCATGCATCCCCCGCAATGTATGACGATCTTGTATTCCTTCAGGTCCTCGGGGTAGTCTCTGCCCGCGCACGTATCAATATTAAGTTTTGCGCCCGTGTACTCTTCAAGCCAACGTGGTATTTTCATTCTGCCGATATCATCCTCTACGGGATGATGACTGCAGGCCTCGGCAATAAGTACTTTGTCGCCTGATTTTAAATCATCTATGCATACGGCGGCCTCAACTGAATCAACCAGAACGCCTCTATTCTGCGCGAAGAGAATAGAAAAAGTGGTGCATTTTACACCCGGCGGTGTTTCTTTTACTATTCTCATTGCCACCTGTGAATCACAGACAATAAGATCCGGCGGTTTTTTCATTTCGTTCAGCATTCCCGCATAACCGTCTTCTTTTACGATGATCGCTGCGGCGTTTTTATCAAGCACATCGCGTATGGTCTGAACCTGCGGAAGTATGAGTCGCCCTTTCGGCGCCTCCATGTCTATCGGCACGATCAAAAGAACCGTTCCTCCCGGCGCGACGAGGTTTTCCGCAAGCGAAGGAGGATTTAAAAAACTCCCGGGCGAGGTCTCGACAAGATACCGTTTTAAAAGGTTCACATATTCATCTCTCCGTCCGGCACCAACGCTGGAACAGAGCATGACGCGACCGGTTTTTTTCTTTACCTCGTCAATAAACTCGCCGGAGGGCCGCGAAAGATCGGTTTTATTGATAACTGCAATTACGGGCGTCTCTCTTGCTGCGGCCTCTTTCACGACACTGTCTTCATACCTGCTCCAGAGTCCGGGTTCGGTAACAAGCATTATGACGTCCGAACGGTCAAACATCTTCCGGGTTTTTCTTATCCTTTCGTTTGAGAGAACCGAAACATCATCAAGTCCCGCCGTATCCAAAAAGACAACCGGCCCCACAGGCAAGAGTTCCATGGTCTTCTCTACCACATCGGTTGTCGTTCCCGGCACGGACGAAGTTATAGAAACGTCCTGACCCGACAAGAGATTGAGAAAACTTGATTTCCCCGTGTTTGTCCTGCCGAAAATACCTATGTGTAATCGCGATGATTTCGGAGCTTTTTGCATGTCCATGTAAATCACCAATAACCAAGTTACAAGATACAAACAATATTCAAATCACAATAACCAAACAGCAGATCTTTTTCTGGTTTGTTTGGTTATTCTAATTTGGTTATTGATTATTGTTTGGTTATTGTTTCTTGTATCTTGGTTATTCTCTCTCTATTCCTCGTCATGTTTTTGGCTGTTTACCGATCCACTTGCCGCGTTTTGTATACGACGTGTGCAGAAGTTTATGACTCAAGTGCCCGCAGGGCCCGTCTGTCAAAAACTCCTTATAGATCTCTTTTATGATCGGATTTTCGTGAGACTTTCTACAAGGAAGACCTTCGTCTTCCTTGTATATTGCCCTGGCCCGCGCCTCTCTTATCTCGGGACTCGTAGGTATCGGCTGTCCGCCGCCGCCGATACATCCTCCGGGACAGGCCATGATCTCTATAAAATGGCAGTCATTCAACTCGCCGCGCGAGAGCATCTCCATGACCTGTTTCGCGTTCGCGGTGCCATGCGCTATCATGACCTTCAGGGTAACCCCTTCCAGGAATTTCCACTCATCAACAGCCTTTTTCACGGGGATCTCCGCAATTCGTATGCCTTCCATACCACGGACGGGCGTAACGCATAATTTTTTAAACGGCACCGGCTCACCCGTCACTATCTCATAAACGGTCCTTAACGCGGCTTCCATCACGCCGCCGGTGGCGCCGAAGACAAGACCGGCTCCTGATCCGATACCCAGAGGGTTATCAAAATCGGAATCGGGAAGATTCGGCAGATCCAGGCCGCATTCACGTATCATGCCCGCAATTTCCCTGGTAGTGAGCGCGTAATCCACGTCCTTGTACCCGGAGGCGTTCATTTCAGGACGCTCGCATTCAAATTTTTTAGCCGAACACGGCATAAGCGAGACGCTCACGATCTTTCGTGGATCGATCTTGTGCTTTTTCGCATACCACGTCTTCACTATTGCGCCGAACATCTGCTGCGGACTTTTTGCCGTTGAAAGATGCCCCAGCTTATCCGGGTAGAAATGCTCTATATATTTCACCCAGCCGGGAGAACATGAGGTCATCATCGGCAGTTTCACTTTTTTATCTTTATCCACGAGCGCCTTTTTCAGTCTATGGAGAAGCTCCGTCCCCTCTTCCATTACAGTAAGGTCGGCCGTGAAATTGGTGTCAAACACCTTGTCAAAACCGACCCTTTTTAGCGCGGTGTTCAGCTTCTTTGTCACGCTTGTCCCGGGTGGAAGACCGAATTCCTCACCTATAGCGGCTCGCGGGCTCGGAGCGGTCTGTATGATCACGTGTTTTGACCGTCTGTCTATCACCTGCCATACCTCTTCCGCAGGATCTTTCGCCTTGAGCGCGGC
>JBDRNI010000030.1:0-7616 GCA_043811335.1 Candidatus Omnitrophota bacterium
GCGACGGAGCAGAAGGTATCCGGGCGATAAAAGATGCCGGCGGCATAACGATCGCGCAGGATGGGGGGACATCGGTAGTATTCGGCATGAATAAAGTCGCTATAGATAAGGGCTGCATAGATAAGATCGTTCCGCTTGAAAAAATAGCAGATGAGATCGCCAGAGCAGTAAAATAGGGAGAAAAAGATGCCTAAAAAGATACTTATAATTGAGGATAGTCCAACAGCGCTCAATTTAATAAAAGATGCCTTTGAAAACGAGGGATACAATGTCATGTTGTCAGAAACCGGCGAAGAAGGCGTAAAAAAGGCAGAGTCCGACAAACCGGATCTGGTAATTCTGGATACCTTGCTTCCGGGTATTGACGGCTTCGAGGTCTGCCGCAGATTAAAAAAAACCGGCGGCCCGGCGGCCCCGAAAGTTATTATCATAACCGGAAATGTTGACGCCATAGATGCTGAAAAAGCCCGGGAAGCGGGAGCAGACGATTATTGCGCGAAAACAAGCGACTCTTCGCATTTGGTTACGGCGGCCAGGAAACTTATCTAAGGTAATATAAAAGTCAAAAAACATGCAAAATAAAAACGGGAACGAAGAGCTTCAAAAGACCAGAGATGAACTGGCAAAGCGGAGTTGGACCCTGCAAAAAACAACCGAAGCCCTCAAGGCGCTCTATAAGGAGCTGGATAAAAAAAACGAGGAGCTAAAGAGGTTTGACCAGTTAAAATCGCAATTTGTCGCCAACGTGTCACATGAATTAAAAAATCCTTTATCCACGATCAAAGAATCCCTGGCAATTATTCTTGATGGGCTCATGGGCAAAATAAATCCGGAACAGGAAAGCATGCTTAAAATAGGGAAAAATAACGTAGAGCGGCTCATCCGCCTGGTTACAGACATGCTGGATCTCTCCAAGATAGAAGCCGGTAAAATGGAGATAAAGAGAGAAGAAATTGATATAGCCGCACTGGTCAATGAGGTATTAGCAAATCATGAAAGAGACTTTTCCAGGAAACAGATCACTCTTGAAAAAGACATCCCGCAAAACACAGGGTTAATGTGGGCTGACAGGGATAAGCTGAGTGAAGTAGTAATAAATCTTTTGAGCAATGCTATAAAGTATACCCCGGAGAAAGAAAATGTAAGCGTCAGGCTCACGAGCACGGAGAAAGAGATCCGCTTTGAAATAGCGGATACGGGCCCGGGGATCCCAAAGAAGGATTTCGGTAAAATATTTGATAAATTTGAACGAATTACTACTGAGAAACAGGAAGGTACGGGCCTGGGACTTCCGATAGCCAAGGATATTGTGGAGCTGCATAAAGGAAAGATCTGGGTAGAATCGGAAGCGGGAAAAGGGAGTAAGTTTATTTTTGTTTTACCGAGAAGTTTGAGAAAATAGGACGAGATTGCGGGCGAATTTTGTCTGTCATTCCCGCCTGTCCCGAGCGAAGTCGAGGGGCGAAAGCGGGAATCCAGAATGGATTTCCATTCCCCGTTTCCACGGGGACAAGCGTCATGGGGATGAGAGGGAGGGGCGATCATGAAAATGACAATAATTGTTATTATCGCGCTGTTTCTCTTGCCCATGGTGTCGGAAGGGCAGGAAAAAAATCGGATAGAGGTCGGACTTAACGGCGAGTCGTGGGAAAAGATAAAAATTGATATAGAAGACGGCCCGGAAACGGAGCGAGAAATAAAACTCTGCAAGAAAAGTTTTATAAGAGGGGTTTACGAGGGGTTTTGGAACGGCCTGATGATATCCGCGGCGAATGAAGATGAATATAAGTCCACCATAGGGTATTATTACTATAATACCGATTACGAGACGATGATATCCGCAATTGACCGGTTTTATGACGATCGGGCCAACCGGGGCATACCCGTGGTAGATGCCCTGCGGATAGTCGCGCTTGAGTTTAAAGGCACGGATAACAGAAAAATCAACAATATAGTGCAAAGTTTCCGAAGAGATTATCCCGGCAAGTAGTGAACAGTGAACAGTAAACAGTGATCTGTAAACAGTGAACAGTGAACAGTAGGAAACGACGGACGACGGCAGAGAGCAGAGAGCTCGTCTGTCATTCTGCCTGCCCCGAGCAAGGTCGAGGGGAGGCCCAAGGGGCCGAAGAATCTAGATCCTTCGTCGCTTCACTCCTCAGGATGACGGATAAACAGAGCACAAAACAGAAGATTATTGAACGCACAGATCACTGATCACAGATCACTGTTCACAGATCACTACTTGTTGCAATTTGCGCAAAGGGTTTTTCGCTCTGCGTGAATCGCGCCGGCGAGGAGGAAATACATGGCAGCGAACATATCGGCCCAGTTCAGCGTGGTCCTGACGTTCGGCATCATCCTTATCTTCGGATACCTGGCCGGACGCATAGCCGAGTTGTGCCGCCTGCCGAAGATCACCGGGTATATCACGGCCGGTGTGCTTCTTGAACCCTCGTTTCTGGGGCTTCTGCCGGAAAATTTCATTGCTGCTTCCGGACCGACAAGCAATTTTGCACTTTGTATTATTACGTACGCCATAGGCGGATCGCTGTGTTACAAGCGCATACGCAAACTAGGCAAAACCATATTGTGGATGACGGTTTTGGAAGCAGAAGCCGCGTTCCTGCTGGTTTTTGCGGGTCTCTTTTTCGCGATGCCGCTTCTGGCGCGGCACGCGGGCATGTCGGTGGATCCGCGGTTCTATCTGCCTCTCGCGCTGTTCGCCGGCGCACTTGCTTCGCCCACCGACCCCACCGCTATCCTGGCTGTAAGAGAAGAGTATAAAACTGCCGGTCCCGTGACGACGACCGTTCTCGGGATCGCCGCGTTTGACGATGCCACCGGTATAATCAATTTCAGCATCGCCGGCGCCGTCTGCATTGCGGTGCTCGGCATCGGCGGTGGTGTTCTCGGCGCCGCCGGCACCGGACTGGCGGCCACGGTGCTGTACCCGTTGGCGGGAATTCTCTTGTCGGTTCTCGTGGGCGCCGTGTTCGGGTTTTTATTGCTCATGGCCGCGCGCAAGGTCGAAGATACGGGCGTGGTGATCGTTCTCATACTCGGGTCGCTTTTCGCGTGTTTCGGCACGGCGCAGTTATTTAAACTCAACGAGCTCATGTGCACGATGGTTTTGGGATGCGTTGTGGTCAATTTCGCGCCGAACTCGGAAAAATTCTTTATTTCAATAAGGGATTATATTGAAGAACTGGTGTTTGTCGTGTTTTTTGTTCTCGCGGGTGCGCATCTTCAGTTGGGAGTGCTTAAAAGTTCGTTGTGGATCGTGCTGATATTCGTGGTGCTGAGAATTGTCGGTAAGTTTGGCGGTGTTTTTCTGGGCGGGTTGATCTCAGGGGCGCCGGCGGTTGTCCGAAAATACACAGCGTTCGGCTTGATCCCGCAAGGCGGTATCGTCGTCGGGCTTGCGCTTCTTGTTCGGCAAGACCCGAGGTTTGCCGATATATCACTCCTGCTGCTGAATATAATACTGGGAACAACGGTTCTTTTTGAATTTATCGGTCCGATTTTCGCGGAAGTGGCGCTAGACAAAGCCGGTGAGTTCAACAAGCGCAAAAAGTAACGCCGCGAGACATAAAAAAAGCCCCGTTTCCGGAGCGACATTGTTTCAGTTAGCTTTTCTTTCACCTTTTTTTATTGTTTTTTAAGGGGGAGAGAAAAGCTATAAAAGACCCATTTCGTGAGTGTTGTTTCTTCTCGTCCTCCACAACAAAGTATATCATCGCAAATCCCCTCAGGCAACTTTTGAGTTTACGGTTACGTCTGTCATTCCGGGGGACATGTCATTTGGGGACACCCCTGAGCACGAATAAGCAGGCGGTTTTGGGTAAAGGAAATAAAATTCGTAGGGGCTGGGTTTCCCAGCCCTTTGCATCGTCCAGGGCGGGGTAACCCCGCCCCTACGGCGACAAGCGCCATTTTGCCTTATATATGTCCGTTATGTATACTTGAATGTCGGCCGGAGGCCGCGAAGGAGACACATATGGACGAGAAAATAGTGATCGCTGAGGATGACCGTGAGTTATGCTATATACTGAAAGCCGTCCTGGAAGGGGAAGGTTACAGGGTTGAGTGTGTCCACGACGGGTTTGCTCTCATTGCCCATCTCAAGGAACACCAGGACGTGGATGCCGTGATACTTGACCTCATCATGCCCGAGAGAGGCGGTATAAGCGTCTTTGAGACCATCCGGTCCGTTTCGCCTGTTTCAAAAGTGATCATTCATACCGGGTATACCGATTACAAGCACTCCGTCTTCGCGAAAGCGGCCGATGCGTTCGTGGCAAAAGGCGAAGGCGCCGAAAAAATCCTCGCTATTCTCAAGAAACTTTTAACGTAACTCAACAATCACAGGGAGAGGAATAATGGACAAAAAAGAATATTCATCTGAGGGGTGGCGTGAGATCTTTGATTCCATAGCGGATCTTATATTCATTCAGGACGAAAATTATGTTATCGTGGATACCAACAAGGCCTTCACCGAAACGCTCGGCGGCGACCGCAAAAAGATCATAGGGAAAAGATGTTATGAGCTGCTGCATAAAAGGAACAGCCCCTGGCCGGGCTGTCCGTTCACGGAGGCCAAGAAAGACGGCTTCTCTCACAGCGAGGAAGTGGACGACAAGAATATAGGTACCCCGCTTCTGGTCACGGTCTCACCGATGAAAGATAAGGACGGAAAAATTACCGGGATGGTGCATATCGCCAAGGATATTTCCCGCATCAAGGAGACCGAACGTAGGTTGACGGGAAAGATGCGTGAACTGGAAAGGTTCAATAAAGCCGCGGTCGGCCGCGAGATCAGGATGATAGAATTGAAAAAAAAGATCAAAGAACTGGAAGAGGAATTGGCGCGATGCCGGAAGAAATAAAAAAACGCGGCATATTCAGGATCGGTATCAGGATAAAGGTCATGCTGACCATATGTCTGGTCACGATGATCATGATGACCGTGAGTGTAGCCCTGAAGTATTCCGTGGGGGTTACTATTCTGCGGGATACGATCGGGAACGAACACCGGGAGGTGGCGCGTTTACTCGTCGCAGCGGTTGGCCGGATAGTGGACCAGGAAGTGGAAGATGTCAATCTGTATTCAGCCAATCGTTTCCGGAAAGGTGCCGTTCAAAAAAACAATTCAGAGTATACCGACATGACCCTTCCTGAGATCCAAAAACAGCTTATCGGCATGGATAAAAAATGGGCCGGCTCTTTCCGCGAATCCCCGCTAGTAAAACAGTATGTGGATAGTGACATCGCCGTTGGATTAAGGAATATCCTCAAAGAGGCGCCGGAGATAATTGAGATATTCATGACAGACAGGTTCGGCGGCCTCGTGGCGGCATCCGGCAGGACAAGCGATTTTTATCAGGCGGATGAGAAATGGTGGCAAAAGGCCTTCGCCGACGGGCTTGGAGACGTTTACATAGGTGATATCAGTTTGGACGAGTCAAGCGAGACCATGGGCATGACCATTGCCGTGCCGATACGGGACGATGCCGGCAGTGTGATAGGGGTGACAAAGGCCGTTCTCAAGACAGAGAGGTTTTTCGGCCATCTTGCAGATCTCAGGATCGGCAAGACCGGGCACGCGGTTCTTGTTGACGGCAATGGATATATCGTATTTCATGACGGCGAGAAAGTCGAGCCGGGAAAAGAAAAATTCCTTAATGACGCTTATCTAAAAAAGATCCACGCGTCCCCCGGGGGATGGATCATAGCGCGGTCTGTGTATTTTTACGCTCACGCGAGAAAGGTCTTTGTAACGTTCGCGAAAATAGAGAATGCCACGCTTCTGAAAAACGGGATACACTGGAATGTGTACGTGGAACAGGACGCCCGAGAGGTGTTTGCCCCGATAACCACGTTTTTCCTGTGGACGACGATGGTCACGGCGTTCCTGATGATCATGGTATTGCCGCTGGGGTATTTCTTCGGCAGTTTATTAGTGCGGCCGATAGAACAATTGCGCCGAGCCGTGGAGCGGATCGCCGCCGGGGATGTTAATGAAACGGTGCAGATCAGGACCGGTGATGAGATAGAGCGGCTAGCCTACGCCTTTAACGCGATGATCGTGAGCATAAAGAGTAAACAGAAAGCGCTTGAGGACATGTCGTCGGGTCTGGAAGATAAAGTGAAAGAACGGACGCAGGAACTCACCAAATCGCAGAAAGCCACGCTGAATATACTGGAAGACCTGAAAAAAGCGAAAGAAAAGATAGACAGGTATTCCGAAGACCTGGAGAAAGCCCTGCGGATAAAATCGGATTTCACCTCCATGGTCTCGCACGAACTGAGAACGCCGCTCACGGCGATAAAAGAAAGCATCGCGATCGTGCTTGACGGCTCTTCCGGCCCCGTTAATAGCGAGCAGAAAGATTTTCTGGAAACGGCAAAAAGGAATCTGGACCGTCTCGCGCGCCTCATCAACGACGTTCTGGATCTTCAGAAACTGGAGGCGGGTAAGATAGTGTTCAGGATGGAACAGGGCGACATTAACTCCGTGGTAAAGGAAGTCGTGCAGATAATGGAACCGGTAACAAGGGAAAAACAACTGCGGCTTGCGGTTGAGACGGAAAGAAATCTTCCCGAGGTAAGGTTTGACAGGGATAAGATCATACAGGTTCTGGTAAATTTGCTCAATAACGCCGTCAAGTTCACGGAGGAAGGCGGAATAACCATCAGAACGGCCGGGGCGAATAATTTTATCCAGGTTTCCGTGGAAGACACCGGCACGGGTATCAAGAAAAGCGATATACCGAAACTGTTTCAGCAGTTCGTGCAGCTGGAAAGAGGCGAGGGTAGGAAAACCGGCGGCACGGGTCTGGGCCTCGCTATTTCAAAGGAAATCGTCCAAAAACACGGCGGCAAGATCTGGGCGGAGTCAGAAGAGGGAAAAGGAACAACCTTCCATTTCACCCTGCCGATCAAGGAACGCAGAGGGTAAGTTGCGCGTAAGGGCGGGGAAATAGTGAACAGTGATCAGTGAGTAGTGATCAGCGTAAAATAGGGACATTCCCTAAAGGGGAAGTCCCTATTTTACATACGGGACAAGAAGGCGCAAGAGGCAGGGACACTACCGCATTCATAGCTAAAATCCCCACTCCACCACATTTCCCACCACGCTTGTCTGTCATTCCCACGAAAGCTGTCATTCCCACGTCGTCTGTCATTCCCGTGAAAGCGGGAATCCACAATGTGGTTATCATGATCTCATCCCCCTGTAATTTCAAGAACTTTCCTTTGCCCTTCGCTTGTACTATGCGAGTAATATTTTAATAAAACTTCGTTGTCTTTAATCCCTTTATTTACATTTTTAGGACTGAAGTCACTATTTACTATATAAAACATGTTTTATTGTCCTGTCTATTTCTTCATTTGTGTTTATCCACGTAAGGTGAACTGTTGGGTTTTGTGCTCTAAATACTCTAAAAACTTCATCCGCAAAGGATTGTCCAATTGTTTTTACACCTTCAAAATCTAGAATTACTTCTTTAAATCTATCAAATCTCGCAATAAGTCTTTTTGCCTGCGATCTAGAAATAAGCTCTTCCCCCTCGTGTTTCAGTAACTTAACTGGAATAGTTGTCTTAGAAAACCCA
>JBDRNI010000031.1:0-6272 GCA_043811335.1 Candidatus Omnitrophota bacterium
CCCAAGCTCGTTAATACAACCCGGCAATATGCGCGATACCACCTCCCTGTATTTGACATCGCCTATCCTGTTTTTTATTCCAACCGCGTATATACACTCAAAATCGTCTGTATCCTCGTTAAACCGGTAGAGTTGAGTTCCGCTATCCGTTACAACAATAAGGTTTTTCAACAAATCCTTTTTGGAATGCCCGGAAATACGCGCGAGAAAAGGACGCACAAAATTAGCATTCATTTTCTTCCAATCAGCGCCTGTTATCACGGCAAACGGAATATTTCTTTCCATAGCCCTGGCTACCAGATCCAGACTACCTGGAGAAACCGGCAGATTGGATTCCGCCATGGTAGAATCCAGGTCAGATATCACGCATGGCGTTGTTCCGTTATCGATAATACGAGATATCATTCCCTCAAGACGGTCCGGAACAAATGATGACCTGTTTTCTTCCGGTCCATCCTCCGTAAAATGTCTTACAAATATATCCATGCAGAGACCGAATCCGGACGGACCGGCCTCCGGCAGCTGTAAAAACCCCAGGTTTTCTCTATAGTAACGTGATCCCGCGATATCAACCCGTTTTCCCACGTTAATCACCTTGTCCACGGTCCTTAATACAGGCTCGTCATTTTCTTCCGGAGCGAAAGAATCACCAAAAAATATCATGTTGTCCAAAGAAAGATTAAACAGTCCCGCGATCAAGCCAAGACCGGATCCCTTGTTTATGCCCGGGAGGTTTATATCTATTGAGCTCAGTCCCGAAACTTTCGCTTCAAGCTCTATCCCTGACGCGCGCAGCTTCTCTTCTATTTTCCCTTCATAGCGCTTTCTTATCTCCTCACCTCCGTTTGAATCAAACTTCTCTTTTTGTTCGTGCGTGGCTTCCTTGCCCAGAACCATAAAAGTTATCTGAGTGACTTTACCGTTAATCTGTCTTTCATCAACACACTTTTTTTTAAAAACATTCCATTCTTTATCGGAAAATTCCCATCCCATAGTTTCCCGCAGCATCTGACGAACACCCTGTTTTTCCAAAAGATCAACCAGTATGTCCTTTATCAGGGAATACTTCTCTACTACTATGTAGTCCCTTATATCTACGGCATATACACATTCAAAACTTGCGGTTGTTTCACTATACCGGTATATCTGGGTTCCGCTATCACTTGCCACAATCAGGTTTTCCAGTATTTGCCTATCTGCCTGTGAAATAGCCGCGAGAAGCGGGTCCAAGAACTGTTTATCCACCCTTTCCTTGCTGATACCTGAGAGCACCACGAAATGCAGGTCTTTTTTCAATATTTTCATGACCTTTTCTAGATTATCCGGCAAAATGGGCATGTTGGATTCCGTTACCGTAGCGTCCAGATCGCAAACCAGAACCGGTTCCATGTCTTCTGCGGCCAGCCCGGATAGCATTGTTTTAAACTCGGCAAGAAATAAAGCAGTTTCTTTCTTCTGATCAATATCTCCCGCGGTAAAATAGGTCCAGGGGGCAAGATGATGAATTGCCGGCGGAAGAGCAAAAGCGGGCAGTGTCTGCTGAGAGAGAAAAAGACATGCAGCGAGAAGAGATATAACCTTATGCAATGCTTTCATAACCCTTTGTATACATTAATGTTGTGTCATTTTGTCGGTTTGTGGATCCCCGCTTTCGCGGGGATGACAGATTGAGCGGCGCATTCATCGGGTTCCGTTCCGGGACAGGCCATGCCAGTCCCGGAACGGGATCTTCGCCGTTATGCGCGGATCAGGACCTCGCGTAATCTTGCTTCGTATCGCTGCAGTTCCTCCATGTCCACACGTTCCACACGGGGTACGTAGATAAAGAGGTTGTACTGTTGTTTTGCTTGCGTGAGCTTGCCGTCTACTGCCGCTGACGGTGTCCTGTCGCCGTTGGCGGCGATCTCAAGAGTCATCTTGTATAGCTGGCTCACGAGGCCGTCCGACGACATTCGGACGAGAAGCATGCTGTCCTCTTTGCCTGCTTCAAGCGCGGCCATGGCTTCGGAACTCGCCGCGTCAACAATATCGCCTTTGGTGCCGATAGCCACCTCGCCCGCAGTGACCTCCCCGCCAAGCGTTTCCCTGACCGCTTCAAGCACATCCGTCGGGGTCATTGCCTCGCTCTCGTTCACAAAAATGATCCTGTCAGCGGACAAGTACTCGCCGAGACCCGTGGCTTCAAGATACCAGTCAATATTCGCCTTTATATCGTCGTTCCGGACGAGAACCACATCCTTCACGGGGTCACTCGCCTCATCTGTAACTTCCATTGCTTCACGTCTGTCCCGTATGGCTTCGGCCAGAAGGCGCAGGTCAGCAGCATTATCAACAGCGGTCACCATGCAGCGCCTGTTTTCGCGGCCGATCTTTTTCGTTCTCAAGTTTTCCATATACTCTTTCGCCGTATCGGTATAATCCGTACGGTATTTTTCGCTGATATTGTGTATCCTTATATCGTAAATGCTCTTCTCAGACAGCTCAAATGATTCCGCGTTCGCGAAAAGCCGGACAAGCACGCCGGATATACGCCTGAGTTCATCCATATCCTGGATCCTTCTGACATTTTCTTCCGTGAGGCGCGATACCTCGGGGTTCATAAGACGGGTTATATCTTTCTGCGTCTTATCCACGAAATCACTCACGACTTCCACCATCTCGTCAACATCTATCGCGGGGTCGTCAATATCCAGAAAAACGCTTATGCCTTTGACCGCGCGTGTCTTGAGGTCAAGGTCTTCCATCATCGCCGCGCGTGACGCCCCTCCCACTTTTACAATATCGGCGACACCATCGACGTCCCGGATACTGCCAAGATCGCCCGCTGTTTCCAGACGGTCATAGACCTCTGCCCGAATACCGACCGTGACGGGATATTTTTCCATCTGTTTCCTTAGCCGATCTATCACTCTTTCGGCGAATTCTTTTATCCCGTCCGTTGTCTTTTCGCTCGTAACATACGTCTCGAGCTTGGCGATGGAGGACTCTGTCGGGATCTCGGAAAGAACCCTTATCATCCGATCGGCAACATCCGGAAACGCGCCCGCCAGCTTTGCGTCCCGCAGTTTCGTGACGGCCATCTCATACTCCCCATATGCGGCCAGAGCTATTGCAATTTCAATCGCTGTCAAATGAAAGAGTATGTCCATGCTCCCCAGATAATCCACAAAAAAGCTCCGCACTTCGCGCCGCACCCCGGGATCAGCACTTCCCAGGCCCACCTCTCTCAAAAATGACAATAATTTCGGTGTGGTGATGAAGTCTTTTATGATGGTGTTATTGTCTTTAAGCATCTTCATAACAGCGCGGGCATCATCCAAGGTAATACGGTCGGTAAAATCCCGGTTTTTAGCCATGGGTGAGAGATATCTCGCGGCGACTATTCTTTCAGCGTACATCCGATGATTTTCCTCCTGTTCAAATTTACTCACGGACATATCCATATGCAGTTTCTCCAAGAGAATATCCACGCTCTTGCGCGAGGCGGGATCATGCCTGGCCTGCATGAGACGGTTAAGAGCGTCTTCGTCTATTACCGCTAACCTGTCAAGTGTTATATCGTCAAAAATTTTCTCTTGCATCGTCGGCAGTCCCGGTATTACCATGGGCCGTGTCTGGACATACCAAAACTCGTCCTCTTCTCCTTCAAGCACCCGCCCCATGACCCACTCTATATCCCGTGGCCTGTAATCACTTAATCCTTCTATGCGTTCTCCCTCGGTTTTGAGTTCTTTCACGCGCGGGGGTGTCAATATCTCCTCGTGTCTTTCTTCGGGAGTGACATATCCTTCTTCAAGAGACCCGTCAGTAAAACGATACTCAACATCAACCAGCGATCGCGCCTGGACAACTTCCGTGCCTTCTTTAACAGTCAGCGTCTTATCAACTATAACCTCGGCCGGCTTTCCCGCCTCACTCACGGCCGCTGCGCCCTGCCCGTGAACCGCCGCCATGACTATCTTATTCAAATCGTCGGTCACGGTATCCGCCGTATACATCGTTCCGGCATAACGCGCTTTAACGGGCACCTGAATCACAACAGACGGGGAATTGGTTTCATCGGACACATCGTTTGCAACCCTTTCACGGAAGGCTATCTCGTTCCATTTTGACGCGAATACCATCTTTATTGCTTCCAGAAGGTTCTCGTCCGTACTCGTATCCGTAAAATCACCGGAAGGATAAGAATCATAGCGCCCGGCGGTTGATTTTTCAGTGAGATCCTCAAAAGGGAACGAAGACCTTACATAAAAACCCACCCGGCCGTATTTCCGGCGCATTTCATTGATATAAGGAAATAATGCGCTCTTCAGCTCTTCGGAAAACTCACCGTCCATTATAACCTGTTTTATTTCGGCCAGGACCGCTTCCAATTCCGCAGTGTCTGAAAGGATTTTTCCGTCCTCGGTTTTTATTTTCTTTCTTAACTCCGCTACTTTCCCGTCAAGGCCGTTATCCGCGGCGAACCGCGCCCAAAATGCGAACGAAAGGTCTATGCCCTCCGGGACCTTTATGCCGAAATTGATCATGTTGCCGAGATTCGCCGCTTTTGACCCCACGAACGTGACAAAATTCTCGTCAACGTCCTTCAGCCGGTAAATAAGCTTTCCGTCTATACGCGCCTTGGGGACTTTCACTGTAATTTTCTCTCCTACCAATGGTTCGCCCGTCTCGCCCTCAAACGCCATCCTGACCCTCACATACCGGATCGGCCCAACACGCAGCATGCCTCTCTGCAGGTCAAAATTCCGCAGAAGTTCCGCCGCGTTCGGTATGATGGCAACGGGTATCCCCTGCTCCCTGCTGCTGGCTACGGCATGGTTGTTTCCTCCAACGCTGATGATACAGCCAACACCCGGTATTTCCGGGCGCAAGTTCTGCAGATACGGGATCACCCATATCTCATCGCCTTTCGCGGCCGCGAACGCCTCATCTATCTTATTTATATCGTCTATAACCCTCACAGTACCGACAACCCGGCCCGCTCTCTGACCTCCACGATTATACATGCCGTATTTCGCTATATAAGATTCAAAGACCTCGTTTATGCCTCCGGCACAAGCCAAAAACATCGTGGTTTCGGGCATATCAAAGAGCTGCCGAGCTTTTGAGTCGGTCCGCGATCTCAACTCCCGGAACTCATACATCAATTCCCCCCAGCATTCCACGGCTTCGTCAAAATCATATTCTTCCACGGCCTCTTTAAACCGCACGGCCCTTTCGTAACCGGTTACGACAGGAGTGAAACGAGGCATCTTATCTCTTATTTTTCCCATCATTGTCACGACCATTTCACACATGGTCTTATCTATCGCGTAATCCTTACTGATCCGCATTTCGTACACCTGAACCGCTTTCAGTTCATCATTGATCACAGATTTCAACCACAGGCGTCTCAGGATATTTTGCACCTTTTTACTGTTTATATCACCGAAAACAAGCGCGCTGCCGTCCTCGTGCCACGCCGCATGGCGCGCTATGGCCAGCTCTATCTGATTGATGAGTATATCCACGATAAGACGCATATCCATGTCGGTTAAGAACGCGCGCGTCATGTAAACGGACTGCTGACGGCCGCCATGCGTGCCGGACCACGCGAAAGAGAACTGTTTCCCCATCACGCTGAGCATGTGCGGATGGAAGGATGACTTCAGCGTGCTGTGCGGCTCTAATAGAAAAACCGTCAGGTTTCGGATATCCTTTTCGCGTTCTGCCAGAAAGTCCGCCAGGCGTTTATTCTTGTTAAGTTCTATGATCCGCGACCTGAGCGCGTTATCCAACGGAGAAGCGTTTTCACCGATAGCGTTCTGCCGTATAACAAAATCGCCGTTCCTGCGGGTAAGTTTAACGAACCGTTTCCCTTCTATATCGTTCTGTATCCGCATGCGCACGTGGTTGTCCTGATAGTCCATGTTATGCGTCCCGGCCGTTCCGATATCGGTTATGTCCAGCTCGGGATCGTCGCCGTCCGCTCCGCTGGTATCTCCAACGCCCAGAGCCGGTACTAACGCCAACATGACCACGCTATTCGCCGTTTTGAATATAATGAGTTCCGCGATCAACGCCCCGACAGACACGAAAAACATCAGTTTTGAGGAGAACGGAAGTTTCTTAATATAACCTCTGACAGCGCGCGCCGCTTTCTTGAAGAACCGACCCAGGCCCGTTCTTCTCAAGTCATCAGAAGCGTCAAAAAGCGCGCTGGTTTCGTCTTCCGATAATCCGGTAGTTTCGTCTTTTTCGCCGCCTTTCGGTGCGCGTTCTTCCATCTC
>JBDRNI010000032.1:0-2075 GCA_043811335.1 Candidatus Omnitrophota bacterium
TGGTCAGCTCGTACTCGTGCCCTGTTTTACGCAAGCTGCCCCATCCGCGCGTGACAGGACGGGAGACCATTAAAACAAAATCACCGAAGGCCTTCGGATCTTCCGAGAATAACACCTCAAAGGAGGCCGGTTTTTCGGCAAAAACTTCAAGTTTAACCCTGTCACCCACATTAATCGTGTTTTTATCGACTTCCGAGGTGATCTCAATCGGGTCTTTCGTATCACCGGCGGCAAAGGCGTGAGCATTTCCATAAGCGATAAACAACAAAATCGCACATATGGCATGCACCAAATAACGAATATGGAACATCCTCCTGAATTCGTAATTCATATTTCGTCTTTCATCCATCGTCCGTCTGTCCATCGTCCGTCTGTCCATCGTCCGTTTGTCCATCGTCCGTTTGTCCATCGTCCGTCTGTCATCCCCGCGGAAGCGGGGATCCATTCCGGAACGTCTCAGATAGATTCCCGTTCCCCGTTTTCACGGGGACAAGTTTCACGGGAATGACAAACCTTCTACCTTCCCTACTGTTCACTACTCACTGTTCACTATAATACTCATCTTCGACCGAGGCGCCTTTCCCTCATGCGAAAAAAACGTATAAGGGGTTCCACGTATGACTGGTCGGTCCGAATAACAACATTGTCCACCTTTACGGACCTGAACAGCTTACGTCTCCTGAGGTCCTTCTCAACCGCATGTTTCTCATACAGCGCGCGGGTCAACAGGTCGGAAGTATCAACAAGATAAGGCTCGCCCGTTTCCGCGTCATGCAGTTTTACCATGCCCGCCTTCGGAAGTTTTGATTCCGCGGGATCGGTAACGGTGACGGCGATCACATCATGCCGCCTGTTCGTCATTGACAGGTTTTTTTTGAAATCCGGAGCAAAAAAATCCGATATCACAAAGGTGATCGTGCGGCGTGGTGCGACACCGTTCAGATACTCAAGAACCTTGTTTAGATCGGTTCCGCTTCCCTCGGGAACATTCTGGATGGCTTCTCTAACAACTCTCAGCACGTGGCGAACGCCTTTACGGGGAGGAATGAACTTTTCCACACGGTCGGTAAAAGTCAACATGCCGACTTTATCGTTATTCTGAATAGCTGAAAATGCTATAACGGAACATAACTCGGCCGCGGTTTCACTTTTGGGGCGGCCTGAGGTCCCGAAACGGCAGGACATGGACACGTCCAGGAGAAGCATGATCGTCAGTTCCCGCTCTTCAATGAATTTCTTGATATACGGGTTTCCGGTGCGGGCAGTGACGTTCCAGTCAATTGACCGTATCTCATCTCCCGGCAGATACTCGCGAACCTCATCAAACTCCATGCCGGCGCCTTTAAAAACGCTCTGGTATTGGCCCGCAAAGACGTCATTTACTTTTCTGGACGTCGTGATCTGTATCCGTCGGATTTTACGTATTATTTCTTTAGAAAGCATCGTGTTTACGGTACTTCTATTTCTTCAAATACCCTCTTGACAATATCTTCGGACGTTTTATCTTCGGCTTCCGCCTCGTAACTCGGAATAACCCTGTGACGCAGAACATCGACGCCTATGGACTTGATGTCCTGAGGCGTAACATACCCGCGGCGTTTTATGAATGCATATGCCTTGGCGGCAAGCACCAGGCTGAGAGTCGCCCGCGGTGACGCCCCGTAATCAATAAGCCCCACGAGATCATCAAGACCGTATTCTTTGGGTTCACGCGTGGCAAAAACAATGTCCACGATATATTTTTCTATTTTCTCATCCATGTAGATATCGTTTATGACCTTTCTAACCTTAAGTATCCTGTCGGCTGTGACAACGGGCGAAACCTCTATCTTCTTGTCGGTAAACGCCATGCGTTTCAATATCTGAAGCTCCTCTTCCTTGTTGGGATATCCTATATTGATCTTCAGCATGAAACGGTCTATCTGGGCTTCCGGCAGGTGATATGTCCCCTCCTGCTCTATGGGGTTCTGCGTGGCAAGAACAAGAAACGGCTCGTCCAGCTTAAAAGTATTCTCCCCGATAGTAACCTGCCGCTCCTGCATGGCCTCAAGAAGAGCGCTCTGGACCTTGGCCGG
>JBDRNI010000033.1:0-5949 GCA_043811335.1 Candidatus Omnitrophota bacterium
TCTCCGAACCTGCATCAGCCAATACGAAAATACTAAATTCGAATCTCTAAATCCTAAACAAACTCTAATTTTTCAATGTTTTAAATCTCAAACAAGAGTTATGTGGAAATGTTTTGGGATTTGAGATTTAATCATTGTTATTTGTTTAGTATTTCGGATTTAGTTTTTAGGATTTTTACCACTCTCTGCCGCCGCTCTCGTCCCTGACAGATCACTACTCACTGATCACTGTTCACTATACTCAAATACCCGAGCTCTACCAGAACTTCATGCGCAACTTCTTTATCATTGAAACGGACCGTTTTCCCGCCCGTCTCCTGATGATCTTCATGTCCTTTTCCTGCGATAATCACGATATCGCCCCTCCGGGCCGTTTCCAGCGATTCGCGGATCGCTGCGCGCCTGTCGGGTATTACAGTGTATGAGGCTCCTCTCGGTATTCCTTTTTCGATATCACTCAATATCTCAACAGGATCCTCTCCTCTGGGATTGTCATTCGTCAGAATTACGTGGTCGCTTATTTTTGAAGCAAGCGCGCCCATGAGAGGCCTCTTCTTCTTGTCACGATCACCGCCGCAGCCGAACACGCAAATAAGACGTCCCTCTGTCATGGACCTCAACTCTCCCAGAACGTTCTTCAAGGCATCCGGGGTATGCGCATAATCCACGAAAACTCTGAAAGGCGCCGCTACCTCACACACTGCGTCTAAGCGACCCGGAACGAGAGAGGCGGTTGCTATCCCTTCTTTTATCTCTCTCAGAGACAGGCCGCTGTTCAAAAGAGCCGCTACCGCGGCAAGAATATTATATACGTTGTATTTGCCCGTAAGCGCGCTGTATACGCGAACGGAACCGAGTTTGCCGGCAATGAGATCAAACTCCGTCTTTCCCACGGATAAGCTGATATTTTCTGCGCGAACGTCCGCCGCGCCGCAATCCACCCCGAACGTTATTAAGCACGGAATATCCACGGCTCCCGCAAGACCCGCCACGAAGGGATCATCCCGGTTAAGCACGCCCGTGCCTCCGGCTTTCAAGTTGCGAAATATCCTCGCTTTGTCCTTCAGGTATGTCCCCATGTCTTTATGATAATCCAGATGCTCCGGGGTAATATTCGTGAAAACGGCGCTGTCCAGGCCTATTTCCCCTACCCGGTTCTGACTGAGCGCATGGCTTGATATCTCAAGCGCCGCCGCTTTTCTGCCGTCAGAGACCATTTCCGCAAGAAGCCGATTCAGCGTCATGATATCCGGCGTGGTCATGGACGACCGCGCGAAATCATCACCGCGGGCCCGCGTGAAAACCGTGCTGATCAGCCCGCATTTGACGGAGGCATTATTCAATATGCTGTCTATCAAAAACGTCGTTGTCGTCTTGCCGTTCGTTCCCGTAACACCGTAAACAGCGAGCTTTTTAGACGGATTTTTAAAAACCCGTCTGGCTATATGTCCCAGGGTTTCCCGGGCATTTTTAACAACCGTTATTTTTTCACGGAACCGCTGCGGCACACCGTCGGGCATTCTTTCACATATCACACGTGATACACCTTTTCTAAGGACTTTCATCACATAATCATGTCCATCATATTCAAATCCTTTTATCGCGATAAAAATATCGCCGGGACGTGCACGGCGGGAATCCGTCTTGATATTCTCCGCGCTCAACTTCACCGTCTTTTCCAGAATGTAATTAAGAGTATTCATACTAATAAAAGTATACGCCGAAAATTACGCCGGGTCTATAACTATCACTCATTAGACCTCTAAATAGTGATCTGTGATCTGTGATCTGTGATCTGTGATCTGTGATCTGTGATCTGTGATCTGTACGTCTAACTAGTCTATGCTCTATGCCCTCTGCTCTACGCTCTATGCTTCCCGTGGATAAAGCCGGGACTTGCTGCCGGTTCCGAGATATTGTAATACGCGTTCGGAGATCCTTTTAAATACCGGCCCGGCAATGCTTCCGCCGAAATACACCGGATGGGGATCATGCGCGACCACAACGACACTGATAGCCGGCAATTCCATCGGCGCAAACCCGAGAAACGTCGCATCGTATTTGTCGGGGTAATATCCTCCCCGGGGAGAGGCTATCTGAGCCGTTCCCGTCTTACCGCACATCTCATAGAGCTTGGATCCGGCGCGTTTGCCCGTCCCCTCGGTTATAACGCTTCGCAAGATTTCCTTCATCTGCGCAGACGTTGTTTCTTTCAAGACCCTGCGTCCGGGTCCGGGCCGAGATCGCTCGCAGATCACCCCATCCCAGGTCGTAATATGGTCCACGATATAGGGCTGCACCAGATATCCGCCATTTGCTATGACACTTACGGCACGCACCAGCTGGAGCGGAGTAACCGCTATGCCCTGCCCTATCGGTATGGTCGTAATATCGCTTCTCGACCATTTTGCGGGGGGCCGGCTTATGCCACTGGCTTCACCGGGCAGATCAATACCCGTCTTCTCACCGAAACCGAATTTTTCAATATATTCAAAGAGTTTTTCTTTTCCGAGTTTATGCGCAATTTTGACGGTCCCTATATTGCTTGATTTTGATATTACTTCCCGGAAAGAAAGCGTCCCAAAACGGTGAAAATCATGTAACACCCGTCCGCCTATCCGATATTCTCCTTTCTCGCAATAGATGCTGTCGTCAAGACCTGCCTTTGCCTCGTCCAACGCCGCACTGGCCGTAACTATTTTAAAAACGCTGCCGGGTTCATAAACACCGCTGATGGCCGTATTTGCCATGACAGAGCGCGGTGTTTTGGAAAAGTCATTAAGATCATAATCCGGATAATTCGCCAGTGCGAGAATCGCTCCGGAAAACGGGTCCATGACCACACAGGATGCGCTGGAAGCGTGAGAGGTGCGAACCATTTCTCTGAGTTCCTCTTCCACGATACACTGTATGACGCTATCCATTGTCAGAACCAGATTAAACCCGTTCTGGGGCGGCAGGGATCTTTTCTTGTCAAAGAATACCGTCCTTCTTTTTGCATCCTTTACCATGTAACTATATCCCGGCCGCCCCTTTAGTCTTTCATCAAACGATAACTCAAGACCTTCAAGTCCGTCGTTATCTATGCCGACGAAACCTATCACTTGTGAAGCCAGGTTATCATTCGGATAGCTTCTCTTGCACTCATTTAAGAGATAAACACCTCGGATGCCAAGCTGTTCCACAGCTTTTGCCTCCTCATCGCTCACTTTTCTCTTCAGCCATGCAAATGCTTTATCCTTGCTGATTTTTTCCAAAAGAAGGGACGCCTCAACCTTAAGAACCTCGGCCAGGACGGCAGCCGTATTTTCCTTGTCGCTGATACGTTGCGGATCGCAGTATACACTCGCGGCTTCCAGATTAATGGCCATGGGTTCCATGCGGCGGCCAAATATGGCGCCTCGCCGTGGTTCGGTCTTAAATACCCGGTTATGTTGTTTCGCGGCTATGCCCGAAAATTCACTGAACCCGAGGATCTGAAGATAAAACAGCCTGATAAGGAGAGCCAAAAACAATGGTATCAGCGTGAAGAGAAGCAGATATCGGCGTGCCCTAAACATGGTATTATAGTGATCAGTGAACTGTGAACTGTGAACTGTGAACTGTGAACTGTGAACTGTGAACTGTGAACTGTGAACTGTTATTAGTGAGCAATAATCAGTGAATGACCACAGACAGATCACAGATCACTACTCACAGATCACTACTCACTGTACTCCCGTGGTTGCGCTTCGGCATTCAGCGTAAAAAGATCCAGAAATTTCACGATAATACTCCCATCGGCAATCGCCCCCGAGTCGGCAAATGCAGACTGAGACGCATTCATTTTCTCTGGGTTAAACCGCACAAATTCTACTTTTTCACCGGAAAGAGCGGCAAGCAAGCGTTTCGGAGATTCCAACTTGGACAAATTATACATTAACTTAGAGTTGCGGTCAACGAGACCGGAAAGACGCGCTCTATTTTCCTGCAAACCGTAACCGGCCTTGACGATCTCAACCCGCTGATGCACATATCCCATCGCCACGGCCGTTATCATTATCCCTGTAAAAATGAACCTATACAGTCTCATAATGCTGTCCTTTCAGCCACACGCAATTTAGCGCTCCGCGACCTCGGATTAAGCCGAATCTCCTCTACTTTCGGTATCAGAGGTTTCCGTGTAATAATCGTAACATGTCGTTCCGCAGCCATATCCCGGTAAGTATTCTTTATGATGCGGTCCTCAAGAGAATGGAACGATATAACACAGATCCTTCGCCCCGGCCGCAACAACATGATCGCCTGTCGAACCGCGTCTGCCAAAGCGTCAAGCTCGTCATTCACATAAATTCGCAGCGCCTGAAAAGTCCGGCAAGCGGGGTGAAGATGTTGAGAGCGATACTTCCGGCCGATTGCCGCCTGTATAATGCCCCTCAATGCGCCGGTTGTCGTGATCCGTTCCTTCTTGCGGGCGCTGCAAATAGCCCCAGCTACGAGCATGGCATGTCTTTCCTCGCCATATTTGCGTATGAGGTCCATAAGCTCTTCCCTGCTGAGCCGGTTTACTGCATCCTCCGCCGAAAACTTCTGACGGCTATCGTATCGCATGTCCAACGGACCGTCTTTCAAAAAACTGAATCCTCTGCAAGTATCATCCACCTGAAACGAGGACATCCCGAGATCAAACACCGCTCCATCAATATAATTCAAGTTCACTCTTTCTAAAAAAGCCGTGACATTCCGAAAATCGTCATTTACGCAAACGATCGCGTCCTGGAAATCCTTCGAAAGGCGCCTGGCGCGTTCAACGGCCTCGGGGTCTTTATCAACCGCTATGAGTTTCCCGCCGGGAACAATATTTTTGAGAATTTCCGCGGCATGACCGCCGCCGCCGAAAGTCGCGTCCAGAATAACATCGCCCCGTTTCAGGTCAAGACTTTCCACGACTTCCTGTAAAAGGACCGGCAAATGCAAAAAAAAGAACCTTTCTGATCTTATTTTTTCTTCCGAAAAACCCTGCGCATGGCGGCAAACTGAGCTCGATACAGCCGATCATAAGCGCCGACGGGATCATCCCTGTCAGTTTGCCTAGAACCGGAACGAGCCTTTTTGCCGGTTATTCTTTCTTTCCCGTAGATTGAACCGCCTATTTCGCAGGCCTGCAAATATTTTTTCATGCACACCCCTCGCCTATACACAATCCCGCACGGTTAAATACATCCTCTCTCCCAGTCCGGATGAAGAAACAACATACCGTTTGACTCCCAGATGTGAAACCCCTGAAGGAAGTGCTCTTGCTTTCTTGATCCTTTCCACTATGTTAACGCAGTCAATGAATTCCATCTGCTTTTTATGAAACTGTATCGCGTATCGTCTATACATAATTCCCTGCTTTCTCATGTTGTGAATATACTCAAGGCTCCATTAATCGCTCGGCGATTTCCTCATAATTCTGTTTCGAACTCTTGTAAAACTCCCCCCATTTATCCCTGTCCCATATCTCTATGCGGCTTGAAACTCCGATTATCATTATATTTTTTTTCAATTTCGCGTATTCTTTCAAGTAATCAGGGATCAGTATCCGCCATTGTTTATCCGGAATGACTTCAATTGCTCCCGAAAAAAACAGCCGCCGGAATTTCCTCACTTCTTTTTTTGTAAAAGACATTTCCCGGAATTTGCTTTCCTGAGCCCTCCATTCGTTATCGGAAAACATGAAAAGACATTCATCCAGACCGCGAGTGATGTAGAATTTTTCGATATACATCTCTTTGATCACGTCACGAAACCTGGATGGGATGATCATCCGGCTCTTCTTGTCCAATGAATGAGGATATTCTCCGTAAAACACTCCACTTCCCTCCATTTTAATCCACTTGTATAGGAGTATACATCACATTAACCCCTTTGTCAAGACGGAGTTCTGGGCCTTGAGCCTCTTTTTTAAAGCACATTATATAGTTGAAT
>JBDRNI010000034.1:0-4879 GCA_043811335.1 Candidatus Omnitrophota bacterium
TGTTAGCGGCACAAAGTTAAAAAGCGGTAAGGCGGAGCATTATCAAGACCAGATCTTTATCCGTATAGGGCAATAACCGGAAGAATGATCTTTTAAGGGACGCTGAAAAATTCTCGGTCAGCCTGTTAAAGGTGCCCTACTGTCGCGTGCTCCGAGAAAATCGTGCTCGTTTGCATATTGCCAACGAGCGTGGTATACATAGGTAACGCATGCTTGATATTAAGTTTATAAGAGAGAACATGGATATTGTCAGAAAATCGCTGAAAATGCGCGGTGAAGACGTGTCTCTTGCGGATAAGTTTCTGGAACTGGATAATACGCGCCGACGGCTCGTGCAGGAAGCCGAAGATCTCAAGCGCAAGAAGAACGAGGCGTCAAAAAAAATAGGCGCGCTTGTTAAGCAGAAAACCGACGCCTCTTCCGCGAAAGCCGAAGTCAGAACCCTTTCCGAGAACATCAAAAAGCTTGATAATGAACTCAAAGACATCAATGCGGAGTATCGGCTCACATTGGAATCTATCCCGAATATTCCGCATGAAAGCGTGCCCGAGGGAGCCGGAGCGGAACAGAACCGTGAAATACGCGCAGAAGGTAAAATCCCAAGATTCGCGTTCACTCCGCGGGACCATCTGGAACTCGGGAAGATTAACGGGCTATTTGATCCTGAACGCGCCGCGAAAATTTCGGGATCGGGGTTCACGTTGTATACAGGCGCGGGCGCGCGTCTTGAACGGTCGCTTTATAATTTCATGCTGGATGTGCATACGCGGCGGCACGGGTATAAGGAAGTGTTCCCGCCTTTTCTGGCGAATGCGCGAAGCATGAGGGGCACGGGGCAATTGCCGAAACTGGAAGAAGACATGTATAAACTGCGCGATGAAGATTATTATCTTATCCCGACAGCCGAAGTGCCGCTTACCAACATGCATGCGGATGAAGTGCTTGAAGAAAAAGACCTGCCGATCAAGTATACGGCATACACGGCCTGTTTCCGCAGGGAAGCCGGGTCGTATGGTAAAGATACCAAAGGGCTTATACGCGTGCATCAGTTCGACAAGGTGGAAATGGTAAAATTCGCGCAGCCGGATAATTCCATGAAAGAACTTGAAGAGCTTGTCGCCGATGCCGAGGACATATTGCGGATGCTGCGCTTGCCGTATCGCGTGATGGCGCTCTCAACGGGTGACATGAGTTTTGCGGCGCACAAGTGCTATGATATTGAGTTGTGGGCCCCGGGGACTAAAAAATGGCTTGAAGTATCAAGTTGTTCGGCGTTCGGTGATTTTCAGGCGCGGCGCGCGAATATAAAATACCAGCCCAACGACAGATCACAGAAACCGCGGTATGTGCATACACTGAACGGGTCCGGAGTGGCGCTCGCGCGGCTGGTCGTGGCAATTTTGGAAATACACCAGAGAAAAGACGGATCTATTACGGTCCCGAGGGCGTTGCGGCCGTATTTCGGCGCGTCAAAGATCCGACCCGGCGCGTTTTGAGTTGATCATGGTCATGCGAGCATTAAGAACACTTGCAGGTGTTTTGCTTATCCCGGCCGCTGTAGGCACGGCGATAGCGTTTTATTCGTCCATGCGCGGGATCGGCGCCGAAGACGGCGTTTTTCTCGTCCTGGAAAGAGGAGTTCTTTGTTATCTCTTGATACACGCGTTTGTCATGCGGCCGGTCTATCTGTATGTGCTCGGGCATGAATTCGTGCACGTCTTGGCAACGTGGATATGCGGCGGCAGGGTGGAGAGATTCAGGGTAACGCCCTCGGGCGGCAGCGTGACGACTTCCAAGACGAATTTTTTCATTGAGCTCAGTCCGTATTTCGTGCCGATATACACGATAATGATCGCGCCGTTTTTCTGGCTGCTTGAACGGTCGGCGAACGCCGGCACTTTCGGCCCGGAAATTTTTGTTTTTCTCATAGGATTCACGCTGGCGTTTCATTTCGTGATGACTTCCGACGCGCTAAAGATACGCCAGTCCGATGTCGCGAAATCGGGCATACTTTTTTCGGCTGTTCTCATTTTTATAGCGAACCTGGTCATAGTGATGGCCGTGTTCGGGCCGCTGTTTGAACAGTTATCGTTCATGTATTTCATCAAAGACGCGGTAGCAAATTCCGGTGAAATGTACATGCGGATCTACAACAGATCCAGGTTATTTATTGAGAACCTGCAGCTCTTTTTATAGGGCGAAACGGAGGAGTGGCTGAGTGGACTAAAGCGGCGGTCTTGAAAACCGTTGTGCCGCAAGGCACCGTGGGTTCGAATCCTACCTCCTCCGCCAACCAATTTCTGCCGAAGGCAGAAATTGGTAGAGTAATTGAGCAATAGAAAATAGAGAAAAATAAAAACTCAATTGCAGTCTATTGATCAATTGTTCTATTTTCAAGATAGGTTCATGGCGGTCGAATGTTGATTTTCGAATTTCAAAACTTATAAGGCAGGATTCGGGGATAAAACTAAGCTAAGCAAGGATATCCGACCGGAGAGTGCGAATGAAGGATCACAAACTGAAACACAAAACAGGGATAAGGCGCAAGATCACGATGCTTGTCTGTGCAACGGTTCTGATCGCTATGATTAGCGGGCTGAGTCTGGGGTATCTTCTTGGATATAATCTGTTGCAAAATACGATCGGCGAAAACCACAGCGAAATGGCATGGCAGCTGGCATTCATTGTTTCAGGGCTGATAGAGAAAGAAATGGAACAGATAGAAACCTATAGCAGTCGTTTATTGTGGCAAGAGGCAATTATAAAAAGCAATCTAAAATATGAAAACATGAAGTCACCCGATATTGAAAGTTCTCTTATAGACATGGATAAAAAGTGGGCCGTTGCCGGCGATGACAGCCCCTTGATAAAGGAATACCTGGAGAACAAAGCTGGCCGTAGTGCCAGAGCTATTTTGGAGAAAAAAGAAGGCATAGCCGAAATTTTTATTACAGACAAGTATGGAGGCCTGGTTGCATCATCAGGTAAAACAAGTGATTTTTATCAGGCTGATGAAGAGTGGTGGAAGAAGACATTTAACGAAGGGAAAGGAAGTGTTTATGTCGGGGATATTGAGTTTGATGAATCGGCCGATATTTGGGCCATGCCCTTTGCCGTCCCCATAAGAGACGGAGAAAATAACGTGGTCGGAATATGCAAGGCCGTTGTAGATGTTACGGCCTTTTTTATGCCATTAGGGAAGTTTAAGGTCGGCAGGACAGGCCATGCTGTTTTAGTCAATACGGAAGGGGATATTATATTTCATTCCGGGATCACACCGTTGAGCACCAAAGGCTGCAGCGAAGAAGAGTTACAGAGGGTGTTCAACAGCAAGGACAAATGGCTGATAATGGATAGTCCTCATACACATGGGGAAAAGATGTTTATTGCCTTTGCAGAAGTTATACATCCCCTTCTTCGAGGAAATGGTTCAGTTTGGATGGTTTTTATAGATCGGGAAGCAAAAGAGGTATTTGCGCCGCTAAGAAGCCTTATGTTGCAGCTCCTGATAGTTACGGGTGTTTTGATAGTGATTTTACTTCCTGTAGCATTTGTCTTCAGCGGGAGATTTGTCAAGCCGATAAAGCAACTCCGTGAGATCACAGAACACATTGGTAAAGGAGAGTTGGATTATCCTATAGAAATTAAGACCGGCGATGAAATTGAACAATTTGCCGATTCATTAAGGGACATGGTTTTTCAGATAAAAGAGAGACAAAAAGAGATACTGGCGGAGAAAAAATATACAGACGGTATTATCTCTTCTATGGTTGATGCATTGTTCGTAATTAATCCGGATGGGGCCATTCGAAGGGTAAATAAAGCGATTCTGGATCTATTGGGTTATACAGAAAAAGAGCTGATCGGTCAGCCGGGCGAAAAGCTTTTTGCGGCAATAGAAGTAGCAGAAGAAAAACTGCTTTTTGATGGGACGAGACTCAAGAGGCTGATCGAAAAGGGTTCGGCACGCAATTTTGATATGACCTATGTAACGAAAAGCGGCGAGAAGATCCCGATAAGTTTCTCGGGTTCTGTAATGTATGAATCTGATCCCGTCATTGCGAGCGAAGTCCTGAACAACACGATACGCAGTACGCATGACGGACAACGAATAATTGGTATAGTCGGCGTTGCCCGTGATATGCGCCGGAGAAGAGCGCTCATTACTGATCTAGAAAGATCAAAGGCGGAACTCCAGGAGTGGTCGCGGACTCTGGAGAAGAAGGTTGAGGAGCGGACAAAAGCTTTAACCCAATCACAGGAAGCAACGATCAATTTACTGGAAGATTTGAGAGAATCCAGAGAGAAGTTAGAAAAGGCGTATGACGCGTTGGCGCTTGCACAGGGCCAGGTGGTCCGCACGGAAAAATTGGCTGCGATAGGACAATTATGTGCGGGGACAGCGCATGAACTGAATAATCCTCTGACGGGTATTCTGGGAAGCGTTCAGATACTATTGCGCGATCTTCAAAAAAAGGGGGGATTTATTCTGAAAGACACCGGAAACAGAAAAGAGTTTACTGAAGTCCTGCAATCTGCGGAAATAGATGCCCACAGATGTAGAACAATTATAAGGAACCTTCTGGATTTTACCATGGAAAGAGATGTAGAGGGTAGTGATGCGGACATAAATAAATTAATAGATGAAGCCTTGCCTTTAGTAAAACGTCAAGTTGCATTAGAGGACATTGAAATAAGAAAAAAATATGACCCCGGCATGCCAAGGATAAGGGTGGATAAGGAGAAACTGAAACAGGTTTTCATAAACGTAATCTTAAATGCCGGGCAGGCTATGTTCCATGGAGGTGTATTGACGATCTCTACTAAGTTGGAAGAAAATTTTATCAATATCAGTTTTAGTGATACCGGCTGCGGGATC
>JBDRNI010000035.1:0-10739 GCA_043811335.1 Candidatus Omnitrophota bacterium
TTTGGGAACTCTTTGAAGGCGCCGGGATCTTTTTCTGCCAGGCGCGCCAGGCGCGTCATGACCTCAATAAATTGGTCCAGCGTTTCTTTAGACTCGGTCTCGGTGGGCTCTATCATCATCGCTTCCTTGACTATAAGCGGAAAATACACCGTCGGCGGATGGATCCCGCTGTCAATAAGCGCTTTTGTGATATCCGTCGCGCGCACGCCTTTTTTCGCCTGGCGCACCGCAGATATAACGAATTCATGCAGGCAGTTCCGGTCATACGGAACGTCATAGTGTTCCATCAGGTGTTTTTTCAGGTAACACGCGTTCAGGACGGCGTTCTCGGAAACCTCCGTAAGCCCTTCCTTCCCAAGCATGAGAATATACGCATACGCTTTAAGCATGACACCAAAATTCCCGTAAAACGGCGATATGTATCCGATAGACTGCGGCCTGTTAAACTCAAGAACAAATGCTTCCTTTTTTTTGACGATCCTTGGAACCGGCAAAAACGGCACGAGTTCGCTTCTCACGCCTACCGGGCCTGAACCCGGTCCGCCGCCGCCATGCGGCGTCGCGAAGGTCTTGTGCAGGTTGACGTGAACCACGTCAAATCCGAGATCGCCGGGACGCGCCTTTCCCATTATCGCATTAAGATTGGCGCCGTCATTATACATGAGCGCGCCGGCTGCATGCGCAAGGTCGGATATCTCCCTGATATGCGGGTTAAAGATCCCCAGCGTGTTCGGGCATGTCAACATTACAGCTGCCGTATCCGGCCCGAGTTTTTTTTTGAATGCGTCAATATCCATGACGCCGCGGGCGCCGGTCGGCACGGTTTTTACCTCATATCCGGCGATAGCCGCCGAAGCAGGATTCGTTCCGTGCCCGGAATCCGGGATAAGCACATACTTTTTCTTGTTGCCTTTATGCCGGTGATACGCCGCGATCAGCATGACACCGGCAAGTTCACCGTGCGCTCCGGCCATGGGCTGAGTGGTAAACGCATCCATTCCGGCAATCTCGCAAAGAGCATGCTCCAGATTACTGATAACCTCAAGCGCGCCCTGGGTAAGCGCCGCGCCCGGCGCGAGTTGTGCCTGCAGTGGATGAAGAGAAACAAATTCCTCAAATGCCGCGATCTTTTCGGTAAATTTCGGGTTATATTTCATCGTGCACGACCCGAGCGGATAAAAATTGGCATCCACATTAAAATTCATCCCGGCCAGACGCGTGAAATGTCTTATCACTTCCGGTTCGGAAATACTCGGGAGTTCGGCATCGGCGGATCTTTTGTATCCGGCGTCCAGCCGGCATTCCGCGGGAACGTCTTTCAGCGGCAGCTTGACACCTTTTTTCCCCGGTTTTGATCTTTCAAATATCAGCTCCACAATGCCTCCTCCACCGCCTCCGCGAGCAGGATGATCTCCTGTTTTGTCCGCTTTTCAGTTACGGCAACAAGCATGTATTCGGCCATGTCTTTATAATATCTTCCGAGAGGAAACCCCGCCGCGATACCTTTTTTTATAAGTTTTTCTATAACTTCATCGGGAGAACGGGGAAGTTTGACAATAAACTCGTTAAACGTCGGCGAACTTCTCTTAACCTCAACACCCTTGACGGCCTCAAGACGCTGCTTGGCAAACTCGGCTTTATCCATGCACAACTCGGCGGTTCTCTTCAGACCCTCTTTCCCCATGAGACACATGTAAACCAGGGCGCGCAGGGCGCACAACGCCTCGTTTGAACATATGTTAGACGTAGCTTTCTCCCTGCGTATATGCTGTTCACGCGTCTGCAGGGTAAGCACGAAACTTCTTCGCCCTTTTGAGTCAAGCGTTGCGCCCGCTATACGCCCGGGCAAATTGCGGATAAACTTTTTCCGTGCCGCCATGAATCCGAGATAAGGCCCGCCGAACGAAAGCGGAATACCCAAGCTCTGCCCTTCGCCGGTCGCGATATCAACGCCCATCTCTTCCGGTGTTTTCAAAACCCCCAATGAAACGGGATATACGCTTTCTATGACCAAAGCTCCCAGTTTATGACATTTTTCCGATATATCGCTGTGGTCGTCTATCGCACCGAAGAAATTCGGGTTTTGAAGTATAACCGCCGCTGTTTTATCGTCAAGAAATCTATCTATTTCCGCGCGAGTGGCTTGCCCGTGCGTCACGGGCGTTTCCACGAACTCAATAGACAAGTTCGTCGTATAACAGTACATCATCCTGCGGTATATGGGATTCACGCCGCCATCCATTATGATCTTGTTCCGTCCCGTCAGGCGTATGGCCATCATTGCTGCCTCATAAAGAGCCGTGCCGCCGTCATAAAGTGACGCGTTTGATACTTCCATGCCGGTCAGCCGGCATATACAGCTCTGATATTCATATATGGCCTGAAGGGTTCCCTGCGAGGCCTCGGGCTGATAAGGCGTATACGCGGTATAGAATTCCGGTCGTGAAACGACGGCATCCACGGCGGCCGGAATAAAATGATCATAGAACCCGCCCCCGACGAAATTCACGAGATCCGTAACGTTCTTCCGCGCCAGGCCGCGCAGATATCTTTCCACCTCATACTCCGATCGCCCGGGCGCAAGATCAAACGATGATGCCCTTAGCTCGGGAGGTATCCCCTTAAAAAGCTCTTCCATGCCGCCGGATCCCACGCCTATGGTCTCCAGCATCACGCGTCTTTCTTCGGGAGAATGCGGAACATAACTCATTATGCTGATTCCTTTAAATATTTTTCATACGCCGCGGCGTCCATCAGATCTCCGGCTTCCGCGGGATCAGTAATATCTATACGGCATATCCATCCTTTTTCGTAAGGCGACTCATTCACGAGTTCCGGATGAGCCTGCAACGCATCATTGGATTCTTTTACTTTTCCGGAAATTGGCGCATAAATATCACTTGCCGCTTTTACCGATTCCACGGTAGAAATATTTTCGGCTTTTTTGACCGCGCGCCCTGACTCCGGAAGTTCAACAAACGTAATATCCCCCAGTTCGGACTGCGCATGATCAGTGATCCCGAAAACCGCCTCGCTCCCCTCTATCCTGACCCATTCATGTTCTTTGGTATATTTAAGTTCTTTTGGTGCCATTTTCCATCCCCCTTCTTGACGAAAACAAGAGAACCCCTAAATCCGAATATCTAAATACTAAACAAATGCTAATTCCTAATGTCCCAAATTCCAAACCAGAACATTTCACTCAAGAGCTGTATAAAGAAGTTTTGGAATTTGGGATTTGAATCATTGTTATTTGTTTAGTATTTCGGATTTAGTGTTTAGTATTTTACTCTTTCTATGCCCTATGCTCGCCTATATACCGGTATCCCGTGAATCACCGCTTCTATTTCGGTCTTTCCGTCGGTAAGTGTTACCACCGTACCTTCGTCGGAAAGATCTTTATCAATATAACACAGACCGATTCCCTTCTCAAGGCATGGTGAAAAAGCTCCGCTCGTAACCTCGCCTACAGTTTTTCCTTTTGCTAATACTGTAAAATGCCGGCGGGCAATTCTTCGCGTATCACACACAAAAGCGGTCAGTAACCGGGAAACGCCTTCTTTTGCCTGTTTCAAAAGAGCTTCTTTTCCTATAAAATCTTTTTCCATGAACACAAATTTCGCGAGATTCGCTTCAAGCGGGGTGCGGGTTTCGTCTATATCGTTCCCGTAGAGCGAGTATCCCATCTCTAACCTGAGCGTATCACGCGCTCCCAACCCTATAGGGTTCACGCCGTCAATCTTCAAAAACGCGTCCCAGAGCCGCGACGCATCGGCCGCCGGAAAAAACAATTCATACCCGAGTTCTCCCGTATAACCGGTTCGCGAGAGAAGAACCCTGATACCGTCTATTTGGGTATTCGTAAAATGGTAACGTTTGATATCTTCAAACTTCTGATGTGGAAGCAGCTTCTTCAGGACCTCTCCCGATGACGGCCCCTGAATATCAAGTTTTGCTGTTTTGTCCGATTCATCTGTAACCGCGACACGCCCGGAAACATGCGCTCCTATCCAGGCGAGATCTTTTTCCCTGCATGCGCCGTTCACGACAAGCATTAATTCTTCCGGCGATATCCTAAAAACAATAAGGTCGTCTATTATACCGCCCGTTTCGTTAAGAAGAAATCCGTATCGGCATCTCCCCGAGGGCATATCGTCCACGCGGCAGGTTATCAAACGATCCGCCTCTTCCCCGGCACCCGGCCCTCTCAAAAAAATCTCTCCCATGTGGCAGATATCAAACAGTCCCGCCTTTGACCGGGTATGAAGATGTTCGGCGATTATTCCGGTATATTGCAACGGCATGCTCCATCTCGCAAAAGGCACGATCCTCGCGCCGGCAGCAAGATGTCTGTCATGTAAGGGTGTTTTTTTCAGGATAGAAGCCTTTTTAGACATAAAAGACAGTTTCGTATGGCATAGCTATATATATCGCTATCATTATAAACGATACGTCCGGGTTGTCAAGCGGACGTCCAGGGCGGGGCAACCCCGCCCCTACGCGGCTCCGTCACAAATACGGACGGTGCGTAAAATTGACTGGGCAATTCTCGGGTCGTTCAAGGCCCGCAGCGGAAACATGGCAAAAACGGGTAATTTTCGTCCTCAGGGGTGTCCCCAAATGACATGTCCCCGAAGCGTCTCCGCGGCGCGGTATGAGCTTCTTACGAAGGGGGCTGCGAGAACTGCGGGGAAGCCTGTTGCGCGCGCTTCTTTCTCAAAGGATGTGAACTCTTCCGGGCGGTAATACCTTTTGACGGGCCAATGCATGCGTGACGGCGCGAGATACTGACCCAGATAGAGGATATCAACTCCCGCGTTCTTAAGATCTTTCAGCGTTCGGGAGATGTCCCCTTCTTCTTCGCCGAGGCCTAGTATCATTGAAGATTTTACCAGGATATTCGCGCCTGTTTTTTTCATTGAACTCAACGTGCCGAGTGTTTTCATGGACACTTCGTAATCCGAACGGGGTCTCACGGCGGGATACATGACCCGAGGCATCTCAATGTTGTGTCCGATAATATCCGCGCCCGAGAAAGCTATCCTTTCCAGCAATTCCCGATCGCCGCCAAGATCGGGTATGAGAAGCTCCACCCCCGCCTCAGGCGCGGCGTGCTTGATCTCGCGCACCGTATTCAGAAAATATTCCGACCCTTTATCTTCAAGATCGTCGCGTGTCACGGATGTTACAACAACATGCCGCATGCCGAGTTTCTTTACGGCCTCGGCAATACGCCGCGGCTCGTCAGAGTCCGGCGTCGCCGGCAGAACGTCATCCGGATCAATATTGCAGAACCTGCATCCCCGCGTGCAAATATTCCCGAGGATCATGAACGTAACGTCTTTATTCCCCCAGCACTCGCTTATGTTAGGACATGCCGCGTGTTCGCACACGCTATTAAGCTTCAACGCCCGCAGCACGCTGCCGACTTCACCGGAGGGTTTATTCCGCGTCACTTTCCTGCGTATCCAACTTGGTTTTGTAGGTGTGTACATAAGAATAGAAGACGCAGGGGCGGACCCATGTGTCCGCCCGACGTTCCTCGTGACAAGACCGGGTGGCATGCTTTCTACCAGGGCCCCTCCGCCCGGTGTGGATCCTCCCTGTACAAAAGCATGCCACCCGGCCTTAAGCTATCTCCCGGGGGCCTTGCTCTCGGGGCTTAACATGCAAATGATCAATAACCAAGTTACAAGATACAAATAATATTCAATCACCAATAACCAAACGATGTCTTCTCTTGTTTGGTTATTGTATCTTGTACCTTGTATCTTTCGGATATTTTGTTTATTTCCGCATCATGACCACCAGGCAATTCTCGGGTCGTTTAGGGCGGGGAAACCCCGCCCCTACGCGGGTTTTATTTACCGAATTGCCGCTCCGAAAGATACTTATACAGCGCGTAATGATCCAGCACCAGTTTCTGCGCTTTATCCAGAAGGGTTTTTGCTCTTTCCGGATCGCTTTTTTGCAGGGTTCTGTACCGGTTTTCGTTATAAATATAATCCTCAAGCTTGATGCTCGGCGCCGGGCTGTCAAGAACGAGCGGATTTTTACCGCTTGCGGCAAGTTCCGGGTTATACCTGAGAAGCGGCCAGTGCCCCGAAGCTACCGCTTTTTTCTGTTCCTCGCATCCCTTGGTCATGTTAATGCCGTGCGATATGCACTGCGAGTAAGCTATGATAAGAGACGGTCCGTCATACGCTTCGGCCTCAATAAAGGCCTTGAGTGTCTGCATGGGGTCGGCCCCCATGGCTATTTTCGCGACATACACGTATCCGTAACTCATCGCTATGAGGCCGAGATCTTTCTTTCCGATAGGTTTTCCGCTGGCGGCGAATTTCGCTACCGCGCCCATCGGTGTTGCCTTTGACGCCTGTCCGCCCGTGTTGGAATAGACCTCGGTGTCAAGCACCAGAACATTTACATTCTTTCCCGCGGCCAGAACATGATCCAACCCGCCGTACCCTATATCATAGGCCCATCCGTCTCCGCCGACGGCCCATACCGACCTTTTCTTTAAATAATCCGCCACGCTCAGCAATTCCCGACACTCGTGACAATCGCATTTCTCCAACAACTTTTTAACTTCTGTTACCTTTTCACCCTGAAGCTCTATCTCTTTCTGGGCGGACTGATCGGCGACGGTGACCTCTTTCAGAAGGCCCTTGAGTCCGTCCGGACAATTGTCCATTTTTATTATCCTGTCTGCCAGCTCGTGCGCATATTCAGAATATTTATCCACGGTAAGACGCATCCCGTAAGCGATCTCGGCATTGTCCTCAAAAAGAGAATTGTTCCATGCCGGGCCGCGGCCATCGGCGCGTTTGCAATACGGCGTTGTCGGAAGGTTTCCGCCGTAAATGGAAGAACAACCCGTGGCATTGGCTATGAGCGCCCTTGCCCCGAAAAGCTGAGTGAGAAGCCGAACATACCCTGTCTCTCCGCAGCCCGCACAAGCCCCGGAATACTCAAAAAGCGGCCTGACGAACTGTATGCCATTCATCGCGGCGCGGTTGAAGAGTTCCGGGTCCGGATCCGGCAGCTTGAGAAAAAACTCAAGATTTTTCTTTTCCGTCTCGCGCAACGGCGCCTGCGGCGTCATCTTTATCGCCTCTTTTACCTTCATGGGACAATTTTCCACACATACGCCGCAGCCGGTGCAATCTTCAGGCGCCACCTGCAGGGTGTACACGTATCCCTCTCGGCCTTTAGGCGGTTTTGGCGCGGCATGCTTGAAGGTTGCCGGGGCATTCTTCAAGAGCTCTTCTTTATATATCTTGGCGCGTATAACGGCGTGCGGACACAGAAACACGCACTTGCCGCACTGAATGCACGTTTCCGTGTTCCACACCGGGATGTTAAGCGCTATATTACGTTTTTCATACCGGGATGTTCCCGTCGGCCAGGTCCCGTCGGCCGGCATCTCGGACACCTTTACCGTTTCCCCTTCTCCGGCCATGATCTTGGCCGTGGTTTCTTTTACGAACTCCGGCGCATCCGCCGAAACAACCTGCTGTTTTTTAACCGCTCCCGTAAAATTTTCCGGCACCTTGACCTCTTCTATGTGCTCAAGCGCCATGTCCACGGCGCGGATGTTCATCTCAACAACTTTATCACCCTTGCTTCCGTATGTTTTTTTAATGGCGTTCTTGATAGCCGCAAGGGCCGTTTTTTCGTCTATGACACCGGTGATCTTGAAAAACGCGGTCTGCATTATCACGTTTATGCGTTCGCCAAGCCCGACTTCTTCGGCGATCTTTACCGCGTCAATAACATAAAACTTGAGTTTCTTGTCTATTATCTGTTTCTGAACTCTCGCGGGCAGGTGTTTCCATACCTCTTGTTTCCCGTATGTTGACGTCAGGAGAAATGTCCCGCCCTGAACAATATTTTTCAGCATATCGTATTTCTCAAGAAATGAAAAATTATGACATGCGAGAAAATTAGCACTCGAGATGAGATACGGACTGCGGATAACATTCTTCCCGAACCGCAGATGTGATACCGTGACCGCGCCCGCTTTCTTGGAATCGTATACAAAATACCCCTGCGCGTAATTATCGGTTTCCTCGGCGATGATCTTGATGGAGTTCTTGTTCGCGCCGACCGTACCGTCCGCCCCGAGCCCGTAAAACATGGCTCTGTAAACGTCATCGCTCTCCGTCACGGAGCAGGCATCACAAACCAGGCTCGTGCCTGTAACATCGTCGTTTATCCCCACGGTGAAGTGATTTTTCGGCTTTTTTGCCGCAAGGTTATCATACACGGCCTTAGCCATGGCCGGCGTGAACTCGGCCGATCCGAGACCGTATCTTCCGCCGATCATTGTCGGCGCTGTCTTGAACGGCGCCTCTCCGGCTTCAATGGCCTCGCCCACGGCGGTGCGCACATCCACGTATAACGGTTCGCCGGCCGAGCCGGGTTCTTTTGTTCTGTCAAGAACGGCTATCCCCTTGACGGTAGACGGAATAGCATTTATGAAACTTTTCGTGTCAAACGGCCTGAAAAGCCGCACCTTGAGCACTCCGATCTTTTCGCCGGCGGCATTGAGATGTTCAACCGCTTCATGCACGGTTTCCGCGCCGGAGCCCATTATCACTATCACCCTGTCGGCATCCTTCGCCCCCACGTATTCAAAAAGCTTATACTCCCGGCCCGTGAGTTTATGGAAGGCATCCATGGCTTTCTGGGTTATCGCGGGACATGCCTCATAATACTTGTTCACCGATTCGCGTCCCTGAAAATACACGTCGGGGTTCTGCGAAGTGCCGCGGATTGCCGGATGTTCGGGGTTCATTCCCCACTTCCGGTGCGCATAGATCAGTTTCTCGTCAAGCATGGCTTTCATGTCATCAAAGGTCAGTTCCTCTATCTTCTGTATCTCGTGCGACACGCGAAACCCTTCAAAAAAATGCACGAACGGAATTCTTGCCTCAAGCGTCGCGGCCTGCGAGATAAGTGCAAAATCCATGGCTTCCTGAACACTCCCTGCAGCCAGAAGAGCCCATCCCGTTGCGCGCACCGCCATGACGTCGGAATGGTCTCCGAAAATTGATAACGCCTGACACGCAATAGATCTCGCAGCCACGTGAAACACCGCCGGAGTAAGTTCACCCGCGATCTTGTACATGTTTGGTATCATCAAAAGCAGACCCTGCGAAGCGGTGAATGTGGTCGTAAGAGCGCCCGTGGTCAACGCGCCGTGAACGGCGCCGGAAGCCCCGCCCTCGGACTGAAGTTCAACGACCACGGGAACAGTTCCCCATATATTTTTTTTGCCGGCCGCCGATTTGGCGTCGGCTATCTCGCCCATCGGGGTTGACGGGGTAATAGGATAAATTGCGATAACTTCGTTCGTGGCATGCGCAACATGCGCGACTGCGCTATTCCCGTCATGCGGGATCCTTCTCCGTTCCATAACACACCCTCCTCGTTACTGTTGAATCTGAAAAAACAGGCGGGTTTATTTAAAAACCCGCCTGATCATTAGAATAGAACCGCGGATAAAACTTTGCTGGTTCGCTTTTACCCTGCTGCTTCGCCGGTATATTCACGCGAATCCTTCGCCGAGACAAGGGACATGTAAAAGCTCATGAAAGCGACCATCATCACGATCGGCATATATGACTGCACCGCCGCGTTTATGATAGTCGTCAGAACCGAGCCTGCGCCTGCAGGCAGAGCCAAAGTCGCGGCTCCCGTAATAAACCCTAAGATCAATGAGATCAAAAGACTCACTATAACCACAACCACGAATAGCCCAAGCGTGATCCAGAAATTTTGTTTTGCCACCTCTATACCTTTTTTGAAAGCGGCAATGGTGCCCGTCTCTTCTACCACAACAACATATATCGGATAAACCAGAAACGTTATTACGGTTATGCCCACCACCGTAACGATCGCAGCCACTATACTGCGCGTTGCAATATTATCACCAAGCAGTAAAATGCCCGCGCTCACCAGGCTTAACAAGAGAACCATACCAACGGCGATAAGTATATACAGGAGCAGAAGCCCCAGTATCCGCACATAATAACGCTTGCCGTATGTTATGAACTGCGCCATTCCGGACGCAGATGTCTTTAACTGATCTTTCGCGAGCCCCAGAGCGCCGCCCTGCAGCATGACAAACACCAGAAAAAACAGCACACTTGACACAGCAGATATCACGATAAAACCAGGATTTCCCGTCCGCGCCGGATTGGACAACGGAAGGCTGATAAGACCCGCGATTGTGTTAAATGCAAAAAATACCAGAACCACGTTCATGAGTTTTGAAGATGCTATCACAAAACCTTTTTTGACCGCGTCTATGATTCCCATTCTTCCCTCCCTTTTATCTTACCGCAAAAAACCCCGTTTTTTATCATAAGCCGTGTATTGCACAGACAAACCAAATCACGTTCTCGTAGTTAAGAGTATACCATAATTTATACCGTGTCAAGCCGCAATTCGCCCGCAGCGCGGGGTGACCCCGCCCCTACGCGGCCTCCGTCACAAATACGAACGGGGCGTAGAATTGACTGGGGGCCTTGCTCTCGGGGCCCAAGTAGTGAACAGTGAGTAGTAAACAGTAAACTGTGTTCAGTAAGTATAGTAGGGCACCTTTAACAGGCTGACCGAGAATTTTTCAGCGTCCCTTAAAAGATCATTCTTCCGGTTATTGCCCTATACGGATAAAGATCTGGTCTTGATAATGCTCCGCCTTACCGCTTTTTAACTTTGTGCCGCTAACA
>JBDRNI010000036.1:0-8250 GCA_043811335.1 Candidatus Omnitrophota bacterium
CCGACGAGTTGGGGAGCCGCCTAAAGCGAAAAGTAATATGTTTCCGTATTCTTCACCCGAAGGAAAAGATCTTCAGGATAAAACTGGCGACTAACAGGATCGAGGACCGGTTCAGGGTCAACGGCAAGAGAACGGTCAACATAGATCCCGGTTATGTCAATGACGCGAAGCTTGTTCTCCTGACCACGAAAGATTATACACACAGAATACACATAGGCGGATCTATATTCGCCGAATCAACATTATTTTTTCAGGAAGGGAGTTTCAGACGCTGGCCATGGACGTATCCGGATTATGCATCCGAAGAGCTGGTAGATTATTTCAACGACGTCAGAAAAATATACATGGAGGATATAAAAAAAGTGGAAAGTAATGAAATGAACTTGACGGAAGCAAAAGAAAAACAACTCATGGTGGTGAAGGAGATAACCGGCGGCCAAGACACCGTTCGCCGTCTTGAGTTGCTGGGAATACGGCGCGGCAAGACGATCACCAAGATCAGTTCTCATTTCTGGAGAGGGCCGGTAACGGTAAAGGTAGGCAACGCGAAAGTGGCCATAGGGCATGGCATGGCCCGAAAGATAATACTGGAGAGGCCTTAATGGTAAAGAACGCGGGTAAAAAGATCCTTCTCATGGGGAATCCCAATGTCGGGAAAAGCACCATATTCTCCAGATTGACGGGAGCGAAAGTCACGATCTCAAATTATCCCGGAACTACGGTTGAGCTTACCCAGGGATATATTAAACTAGGAAAAGCGGGTTCCGGGGTAGTTTTGGATGTGCCTGGGGTATACAGCCTTGAGCCGTTCGCAAGAGCGGACGAAGTTGCAGTGGAGATGCTGGATGTGGGCGACATTGTCATTGACGTCATTGATGCCACGAATCTTGAACGAAACCTTTTTCTTACGCTGGAACTGAGGGAAAAAGGTATCCCGATGATCGTCGCGCTTAACATGTGGGACGAAACGCGGCATAAGGGAATAGATATTGACGTGAAGAAACTTGAGAAAGAGCTCGGGGTGCCGGTAGTGCCGATCTGCGGCCTGACAGGTGTCGGGGTGAAAGAACTCGTGGAGCATCTGGAAAAGCTCGGCAGGCGCGAGTTTAAGACCTTGACGAAGGCGTATAAATGGGAAGAGATCGGGCGGATAGTGAGTGCCGTCCAGATTCTCAGACATCATCATCATACTTTTCTGGAAAGGATGGAGGATATCAGCACCAGACCTGTCACGGGCTTGCCGATAGCCGTTCTGGTCCTCTATCTGTCTTTTATCGTGGTGCGGTTCATGGGAGAAGCGCTTATTAACCGTGTTTTTACGCCGCTCTTTGACCGGATATGGCTGCCTCTCATGGAAAGGCTGAGCCAGGCGCTCGGTTCGGCAGGATTTTTGCACGAAGTTCTGATCGGAAAATTGGTAGAAGGGAGCATAAATTTCGGGGAATCTTTCGGCATTTTAACGACGGGGTTTTATATCCCCATAGTTGCGGTGCTTCCATATATTTTGAGTTTCTATTTAGTGCTCGGGATACTTGAGGATCTGGGATATCTGCCGCGTCTTGCGACACAGGTGGATAACCTCATGCATCGCCTTGGGCTCCACGGTTACGCTATAGTGCCGATGATACTCGGTCTTGGCTGTAATGTTCCCGGCGCGATGGCCCTGCGTCTTCTTGAATCAAGAAGAGAGAAGTTTATCGCGGCGACCCTCATGGCCGTGGCGGTGCCGTGCATTGCCCAGACGGCGATGATCACCGGACTTGTCGGGCAGCGCGGCGGCAGATACGTCTTGCTCATATTCGGGATACTTTTTACTCTGCTTGTTTTAAAAGGCCTTTTGATGAACCGGGTGATGAAAGGGAAAAGCCCGGAGATCCTGTGGGAGATCCCGCCTTACCGGCTTCCGCAGCCCGTTGCGGTCTTGAAAAAACTCTGGATGAGAATATCGGGTTTTCTGACCGAAGCCGTTCCGTTTGTGTTGATGGGAATTTTCGCGGTGAACATGCTTTATTATTTCGGTATAATTGAACGTCTGTCCGTTCTTTTTTCGCCTTTTCTTACCGGGGCGTGGGGCTTGCCGAAAGATGCCGCCGGGGCCATGTTGATGGGGTTTCTGCGGAAAGATCTTGCGGTGGGCATGTTGGGGCCGCTGGAATTAACGACAAAACAACTGGTCATAGCGTGCACCGTTCTTGCTATTTATTTTCCGTGCATGGCGACGTTTGTCGTCATGGTCCGCGAACTCGGCATCCGGGACATGATAAAATCAGCGTGCATAATGATAACAACCGCCGTGATCGTCGGGACGCTCTTGAACATGTTTCTCTGGTTTTAGAGTAAAAATGCTAGAGGTGATAAAGAATCTGGAAAAGCTTGGGAAGCTCTGGCAGAGGAGAGTGACCCGCAAGGAATTTCTTAAGAAGTGCCTTGCTGCCGGCGTGGGCGTGGGCGCGTCAATGTATCTTTTTGATATGGCGTCCAAATACGAGGCCTATGCCGCTATCGGCGAAAAACGCGGCATGCGCGAAGCCCTCTTTTACGAGAAGATGGGCGAGGGTGCCGTGCGATGCCTGTTATGCCCGAATCAGTGCACGCTGTCAAACGGGCAGAGGGGATTCTGCCGCGCCCGTGAGCCGTTAAACGGAAAACTCTATACGCTGGTATACGAGCTGGCATGCGCTACGCACATCGATCCGATCGAGAAAAAACCGCTGTTCCATGTCCAGCCGGGCAGCAAGGCGTTTTCGATCGCCGCGGCCGGATGCAATTCACGCTGTAAGTTCTGTCAGAACTGGACTATTTCGCAGAAAAAGCCCGAGGAAGTAAATAACCGCAAATTAAGCTGCCGAGACGTTGTCTCAAACGCTTCCGGTAACGGATGCGCTTCCATAGCATATACTTACACGGAACCCACTATTTTTTACGAATACATGCTCCGGACTTCCGAGATCGCCAGGGAAAACGGCATTCTCAATGTCGCGGTTACCGGCGGCAAGATCAATCCTGAACCGTTGAGGCGGCTGTGCCGGGTGTTAGACGCGGCGAATGTTGATCTAAAGGCCTTCAACGATAAATATTTGAAAGATATTTGCGCGCAGCGTCTCAGTGATATTCTCCGGACGCTGGTTATCCTGAAGAAAGAAGGCGTATGGGTTGAAATAACCAACCTGATAGTTCCCACGCTGAACGACAACTTTGGAGACATTCGCCAAATGGCGCGGTGGATCCGGAACAATCTCGGGCCTGATGTTCCTTTACATTTTTCCAGGTTCTGGCCGCAGTATAAACTGCGGACGCTTTATCCGACACCGGTGGAAACGCTGAACCGGGCAAGGGAGATAGCTTTGGAAGAAGGACTCCGTTACGTGTACATGGGAAACGTTCCTGACACCGCGGCTGAGACGACGACATGTCCCGGGTGCGGGAAGACACTTATTAAAAGAACCGGGTATATCGTGCGGGAGAATAATATCTCCGGCGGCGCGTGTAAATTCTGCAAACAAAGAATAGCCGGAATATGGCCCTGAAGAAAACCGCAATATTCTCTGTAATACTTGCCGGCGCTTCCGCCGTGGCGGTTCAGATAGTGTTCATGCGGGAGTTTCTCGTGGTGTCCTACGGGAACGAAATATCCATCGGGATCGTTCTCGCCGGCTGGCTTATCTGGGGCGCTTTCGGCAGCTGGGGGCTCGGCCGTTTTTCCGATCGCATCGGTCCGCGGATCCGTGTATTCGCGATGTGCCAGCTTGTTCTCGCCGTTGTTCTGCCCGCAGCGTTTCTTGCCGTGAGATCATCAAAAACGATGATGGGGATACTACCCGGCGAAATTATAGGGTATCCTCCGATGATACTGTCGGCGTTCATGGCGCTTTGCCTTCCTTGCACCGTGATGGGATTCATGTTCAGCCTGGCGTGTCGGATATACCGCGATATTACCGGACATTCTGCGCGGAGCATAGCGGGTATCTATGTAATGGAAGCGGTCGGGGCGCTCTCAGGGGGACTTCTTGCGACCTGTTTGATGTTTTATCACGTTTCTTCCTTTAGCGTGGTGTTTCTTTTTGCCTTTCTCAACGCCTTTGCATCTCTCGCGATGCAGCGGCAAGGGGAGGGCTTTCGGTTTAAAAAACCGGTTTTTTATATCACCATGGTTCTGGTTCTTCTTGCGCTTTTGGCGGTAACTCTCGGCGCCGGCCGGCATCTTGCGCGTTTTTCGCAGGAGCGTCTGTGGGCAGGGTTTGATGTTCTTGAATCAAAGAATTCCGTCTACGGCAATATCACGGTTACCGTTAAGGGGGAACAGCTCTCATTTTACGAGAATGGACTGCATCTTTACACGGTGCCCGACCGTCTTTCAGCCGAAGAAGCCGTTCACTTTAACCTTCTGGAGACGGAAAACCCTGAAAATGTGCTCCTGATAGGCGGAGGGGCCGGCGGGCTTCTTAAAGAGATACTGAAACACCCTGTCAGAAGAGTTGATTATGTAGAACTGGATCCGATGATCATAGATATGGCAAAACGGCATCTCAGCGCTGAAGATACCGCTTTTCTCGACCGGCCGGAAGTGAACATCATAAATGAAGACGGTCGTTTTTTTGTCAAAAGGTCCCGCCGCACATACGACAGCGTTATTATAAATCTCGGCGATCCGTATACGGCTCAGATCAACAGATTTTATACCACCGGGTTTTTCAGGGAACTTAGCAGAATATTGAACGAGAAGGCCGTCGTATCGTTTTCGCTTACTTCGTCCGCGAATTATATAAGCGGAGAACTCGGGGATTATCTGCGGTCGGTGTATCTCAGCGCGCGAGAGATCTTCCCGGAGGTGCTTATTGTCCCCGGAGACACTGCGTGCTTTCTGGCGACCAACACCGCCGGCGTTCTGACGCATGACAGCGATATTCTCATGAGCAGGATGCGCAAGAGGAACATAGACGCCGGGTATGTCCGCGAAGGTTACATTAGAGACAAACTTTCGGACGAACGCGTGGAATATGCCAGAGGAGAAATAGAAGAAGGTCCGCCGGTCGCGGTAAACAGGGATTTCCGGCCCGTATCGTATTATTACGCGATAGTGTTCTGGGGAACGCAGTTTGATGCGCCTTTTTTCCGGCGGATATTTCGCCTGATAACGCCGAAAAACATATGGCTCTTGGCGGTTGTTTTTTGCGCGCTGATCCTGATCTTTTTTGCCGGCGCGGGAAAGAAAAACAACCATAGAGCGGTGAAACTCGCGGTCGCAACGACCGGGTTTTCGGAGATAAATTTTCAAATAGCCTCGTTGCTGTCATTTCAGATCATATACGGCTATGTCTTTTACAAGCTTGGGATCATGATCACGTCATTCATGGTCGGGCTGGCTCTCGGCGGATGGGCGATTTCCGGACTGATGCCGCGCATAAAGGACAACATGAAGTTTTTTCTGTGGACACAGGGTGCGATCTGTCTTTATCCGCTTATTCTGCCGCTGGTTTTTTTATGGTTTGCGGGTTCAACATCCGGTGCCTCGGCATGGACCGGCGCGAACCTTGTTTTTCCGTTTTTGCCGGCTGTTGCGGGGTTTATCGGCGGAGTGCAGTTTCCCCTTGCCGGCAGGATATGCCTTAACGGAGACGGCGCCCTGGGTGAGATGCGTCCCCGGGGCACGGTGGGGCGCGTCGCGGGAATGTGTTATGGGCTTGACCTTCTCGGCGCCGCGGTGGGCGCTTTGCTGGCGGCAGCATTCCTGGTTCCCATCCTGGGTGTTTTCCAGACCTGTTTCCTGACAGCCATGATAAACGTGACAGTGATGGCGGTCCTGGCAATAAACCGTAGGGGCGGACCTTGTGCCCGCCCGAAACGATGGGACGAAGGGCTAATCAAGTAGTAGCCGTCAAAGGCCGGTTGGCATGCCTCTTACCAGGGCCCCTCCGCCCGGTGTGGAACAGGGGACATGCTTTTTGGGGACACCCCTGAGCACGAAAATTGTCCATTTTTGACGCGTTTTTGGAATTGGCCTTGCACGGTACGGAGAATTGCCTGAGGGCTTTGCTTGCGAAGATGGTCATAGAAACCGCTCGAAATTTCTTTGCAATGTATTTGTATAGGACACGTTGTGAGTGTTTCTACCGGAATGAGATTCCGTACGAAACACTCACAACGCGTCTTTTGCGGAAAAATGTAGTGTAAATTAATGGGGTGTGGTTTTTTGGTCCAAGGGCGCATATCCGCAGGGCCCACAGTCAATTCTTCGCACCGCGCTTCGTCCGCAAACAAAATTTGCTCCGCAAATTTTGAGTAGAGGCGGGATCACCCCGCCTTTCGGGTCGCGCCCTCCGCCCCTACGGCGTTGTTACGCAAGATCGGCGTACTTCTCCACCGCAAGCTTACGTAAGGCTACGAGGTCGTCTGCGGCGGGATGCCATGTCGGCGCGCCGGACGGAAGAAATGCTTTTTTGATGATTCCCGACAACGCGGCGGGCGTGGACGGAATATTGGTGAGAAAATCGCCGTGTGTGCGGGCCCGGCGGTATTCGGGCTCTTTCGGAGGATGTTTGAGGTAGAAGCTTATCTTGCCCAGGTCAAACCCGAACAGAAAAGTGCCGTGATGGAGAAAATACCGGCGTTTACGCGCCTGCGCGTTCCCCGATATTTTTTTGCCGCCTATAGCAAGGTCCGACAAGGGATAAAATTCAATACTGTATCCATTCTTTTCGAACTCGCCTGTTATAGCCGAAAGGATATGCCGGTAAGAAGAACGAACGTTTTTATATGCCGTATCCCCTTTATAGGAAAGAATTAGCGAATAATTGAGGCATCCCGGGCCCTGGAGTATCGTGCCGCCTCCCGAGGAACGCCGGATGATCTTTACGCCGTTTCGCCGGCATCTCTCTACATGGCATTCTTCCGTGATCTTACCGGCGCGGCCCAGAACCACGAAATATTCTTCTGCGTTCCAGAAGCGCAAAGTTTCGCCAAGCGCGCCTGATTCGGCCTTCATCAGAAGAAACGAGTCCATAGCGATCGTCTCTTCCGGGTTCAAATGGTCGTATTCAATAAGGTGCATAAAATTCGTAGGGGCGGGCCTTGTGCCCGCCCTCTCTGTCATTCCCGCGCAAAAGCTTGCCCCCGCCGGAAGCGCGGGGGAAGCGGGAATCCATCTGGGCCATCCTATTTTGGATCCCCATTATGGGGATCCCGTTGACTCATTAGTAAATGTTACCCAAGGGCCCGTTGACTCATTAGTAAATGTTACCCAAGGTGGTATTCGTTGACTCATTAAAGGTGTTACCGTAGCAGTAGCAGCGATTTTTCTTTTTTTGGTTCTTTTTTTCTTTTTGTGAACAACATTTAATATGTGGATAAGTCATTTTTCTCTGTTCACTTTTAGCACATTAGATATCTTTTTGTCCATAGCCTTACGAAGCTTAAAAGGGTTTAACCCCACGAATTGTTCTTTAAGATCATCTTTAACCGATTTTGATACATGTTTTGATTCTAATGCTCTTTGATATGGCGTCTTTGGTGAATGATAGCACTTGACTGTTTTTGAGGCAATTCTTTTTTTCTTCTTAAGTTTCATTGAAGGGCAAAAGAAGTTATGGAAGAGCCTCCATTCGCTTGTATAGAGGTCGTTCATTAGCGGTACGACTTTGGGGTTATCCGGACGGACATATCCTAACCACTGACGCACATGAGTCCAGTTCTTTTGCTCTATATGGACATTATCGTTCTTTTTGTAGGCTCTTGAACGGGTAAACTCTATAAGCCTCTTTCTATCAGTAAAATGCCGATATAAGTGGTAATTTAAGAATTCACTGCCGTTATCCGAATCAAATCCCAATAAGGGGAAGGGTAAAGAGTTTTCGATATGCTTTATTTGTTTCAGAACGCCGGTTTGACCTTTACCCCACGTGGCGCGCTGTTCTGTCCATCCTGTGGCGATATCAACGCTATCAACGGTATAAGCATACATGCCTTCAATGGCATCGCCGCAGTGAGCAACAGTATCGGCTTCCATGAATCCCGGCCTGGATTCATCCCACTGGTTTGTTTTAATGGGTATTTGGTTACGAATAAGAGTTCCCGGCTTTGTGGTAGATCGCCCATGACCGGTATACTTTATGCGAATAGGCTTAAAGACTCTATCATTTGTTTTTGGACTCATAATAAATCACCCCTTTCTATAGATATTGTGGGTAACATTTAATATGAGTCAACGATTCATTTTAAAGAGCGCCAGGGTAACATTTAATGTGAGTCAATTCG
>JBDRNI010000037.1:0-2676 GCA_043811335.1 Candidatus Omnitrophota bacterium
ACCCCCAGCCCCAAAACCAGAACTTCTTTTCCTTTTACGTTGATCATAATATGAAATTAAAATTCGTACGGGCGAATAATTATTCGCCCGTACGGGCTGCCCTCTTCCACGTTCCGGGCGGGCACAAGGCCCGCCCCTACGCGCTTCGTTTCGGGCGGGTTTGGAACCCGCCCCTACCGCACCTTCAATGTCACCATTCCGATAAGCGCGAGAATGGCGGCGATGATCCAAAAACGCACAGTTATTTTGGACTCGTGCCAGCCTTTCTTCTGAAAGTGATGGTGAATCGGAGCCATCAGAAAAATCCGTTTTTTCGTCATCTTAAACGAACACACCTGCAGAATAACCGAAAGTGCTTCCATTACCAGCACCCCGCCCACGATCAACAACAATACCTCTTTCTTGACCAGAATACTCACGATACCCACCGATCCTCCGATAGAAAGAGATCCGGTATCACCCATGAAAAGAGTAGCCGGATGACTATTGAACCACAAAAAACCCAGCCCCGCGCCGGTCAACGCCGCGCAAAAAACGGTCAATTCGCCGGCACCCGGCAGATAAAAAACATGCAGATATTTGCTGATATCCGCATGTCCGGTGATATAGCATATAACAGCATAGGTGAGAGTAATAAAAATCACGCAGCCAATCGCCAATCCGTCAAGTCCATCCGTTAAATTCACGGCATTGGAGGCGGCCACGATGACCACAAGAATGAAAAATACATAAAATATGCCCAGATTAACAGCAGCGTTCTTCATGAACGGAAGGTAGAGATCTGAGCCGATCGCTTGATTTTTTATAACAAAAATCCCGACGATCAAAGCGATCACGATCTGACCTGTCAACTTCGTCAACGCTTTCACTCCCCTGGCACTTTTGTTTCGAAGTTTCATGAGATCATCCGCAAATCCCACCATTCCAAGCCAGACCATGCCGCCAAGCACCAGCAGAAGATAATCATTGGAGAGGCGCCCCCATGCAAGTACCGAAACCAGAACAGAAGCAATTATCAAGAGCCCGCCCATCGTCGGCGTACCCTCTTTATCCTTGAGAAAAGAGGACAAGGCATCCACGTGTTTTTTCCGGACAAACTGCCCGACATTAAGGGCACGAAGATGTTTTATGATAAACGGTCCGAATATAACACATATCGCAAATGACGTAACCGCAGCCATGCTGGCGCGAAACGTGATATATTTAAAAACATTGAAACCAAACCAAATATCGTTTAAAGGATACAGGAAGTAGTAAAACATTTGAGAACGTCCTCCATTTTAGCCAAACGCGACCCTTTTAATAAGATCACCGCTCCGGGAGACGCCGCATGAACGATCATCTCCGCCGCCTCTGGGTGGCTTCGGGCATACAGCACACGTTTTTTTTTCATTCCCGCATCAAGCGCGCCGCGGGCAATATGTCCTGCCATTTCGCCGAGAACCACGAGAAAATCCACGCCCCTGGCCGCCATGCTCTTTCCGATAATCGCATGAAATTCCACGCTTCCGGCGCCAAGTTCATTCATGTCACCGGCTACAACTCCTTTTTCCCGCCCTTGTTCATCCTGTAAAACATCAAGCGCGCTCTCAAAAGAATCAGGGTTGGCGTTATAAGTATCGTTGATGAAGAAAAAACCGCCCGCAGACACCTTTTCAAGACGCATCGCGGGCAAAGAGATCTCCCGCAGCTTCGCCCGCACCTCTCGTCTGTCCACGCCGAGATGTTCCGCCACGGCCACAGCCGCGGCCGCATTTAAAACATTATGCACCCCGCACGCCGGGAGAAAGTATTCTTCGCCGTTTATACAGAAATCATGGCCGTCTTTTTTTCTCAAAAGACCGGTGATCAATAAATCGCAGCCGCCTGATGTTCCATAAAGTTTTTTTGCGGCATGCTTTACGGCCGCTTTTGCAAGAAAACTGTCATCACCATTAAGGAACGCGGCTCCGGCACGCGGCAAAACCTCTAAAAGACGCGCTTTTTCAAGAAAAACACCGCTTCGGTCTATGAGTCCTTCCAGATGTCCGCGGCCGATATTGGTTATTATCGCTATATCCGGAGCGGCTATCTCCGCCAGAGAAAGCATTTCACCGGAACAACCGATCCCGAGCTCAAGGACCATGGCGGTGTGTGAGGTGTCCGCTTTAAACATCGTCAAACTGAGCCCTATCAGATTGTTAAATGAACTTTCACTCCTAAGAACTTTATATTTTCCGGAAAGCAGAGTGGCCAGTATGTTTTTCACGGTAGTTTTCCCGTTAGTGCCGGTTATGCACACAACGGTTGCACCGCTTCTTTTTCTTATCGCCTTTGCGATCATACCCATGGCGGCGCGGGTATCATCTACGGTTATAACGTGCCTGAATCTCTTTTCAATCTGAGATAATGTTTCGGAACGTTCCGATATTAACCCTGAGGCGCCCTTAGCTGCAGCAGAGCCTGCAAAATCATGACCGTTGAAACGCTTTCCCTTTATGGCTATAAAAAACTCTTCCGGGTTTATCGTGCGGGAATCCGTGGAAAATCCTCCGGAAATATACTCAGGATCTTTTGAGAATAACCGTCCTTTCGTGATTTCCGCCAGTTCTTTTACTGTAAATTGTTTCATATTACTTCTCCGAACCTGCATCAGCCAATACGAAAATACTAAATTCGAATCTCTAAATCCTAAAC
>JBDRNI010000038.1:0-2566 GCA_043811335.1 Candidatus Omnitrophota bacterium
GAGATCTTAAGCAGGCCGCCGTACGAGATAAAAACAAAGCCGGCCACGGAAAAAATGGACGCGACCCCTCCGGGCGCGAATGGCGTAAGGTTCTGAACTTTTATCGCGGGCAGGCCCCGCACTATGTATATGATCAAAAGCGCCAGCAGAAAGACCACAAGACCGACCTGAAATCTGCCGGCTTCTTTAACGCCGATAAGATTGATCACGATAAAAAGAACGCAAAATACAAGCGCCGCGATCCGCGCGTCGATATTCACCGCCAGAACGGTGAAGGCGGCCATACCCACAAGCGCGAATGAACTCTTAAGCGAAATGGACAACCATGTAAGAAGGCCGTTTATCGTGCCTAGCGCCGGCCCCATGCTTCGCGTAACATAAAAATAAGTGCCGCCCGCTTTCGGCATGGCTGAAACAAGTTCGGCCTCGCTCAGCATTCCGGTCATTGCCAGAAGTCCCGCCGCCAGATAAGAAACGATCACGGCGGGGCCCGCCTGCGCATGCGCAAGCCCGGGAAGCACGAAAAGTCCGGAGGAGATCATCGCGCCGGTAGCGATGCAGAAAACATGCAGAAAATTTAACTCTTTTTTAAGTTTCATGCGTTGTGTATTATAGTGATCTGTGAACTGTGATCAGTGATCTGTAAGTTATACGCCTCTTTTCTCTCTGTTCTCTTTCTGCACTGATCACTGTTCACTACTCACTGTTCACCACTCCGTGCCCTATATCGGTAGCAATATAGTCGCTGTCGTCCCGTGACCGACCTTACTCGCGTATTTCAGTTCCCCTTGATGGGCTTTGATTATACCGAAACATACCGAAAGGCCCAGACCGGTTCCTTTTTCTTCCGTTGTAAAAAAAGGATCAAATATTTTTTCCATGTTCTCTTGCGGTATGCCTTTTCCGGTATCCACGAAATCCACCCGTATCATCCTGTTTTCCTTCGCGGTTAAAACCGTAATAGTTCCGCCTGAGGGCATCGCATCGGCGGCGTTAGTCAAAAGATTCATGAATACTTCCTGCATCTGTTTCTCATCCGCCTTCACGGCAGGAAGCGAGGAACTAAACTCCCTGACTATTCTTATATTGCTGTGCAGAAAATGGTGTTCCACGAGATTGATCACAAAATCTACTGAATCATTTATCCTGATCTTTCTTACTTTGCCCCTGCTCGGTTTTGAGAACATCAAGAGCCTCTGTATGATATCCACCGCCTGATCACACTGCCCCTTTATGATCTTGAGGTTTTTTTCTATCTCCTTGTCCGCGATATTTCTCTCCAGAGAAAGCTGGGCCCTGGCGGATATAACCTGCAGGGGCCCGTTAACCTCATGCGCCATATCGGACGAAAACTTGCCCAGCTGCGTCAGACGCTGGGATTCTTCTATCTTTTTTCGTTCAGTTATATCAACCAGCAGGCCGTCCCAAAACATCTCGCCGCTCGCCGGACGTTCCGGCCTGGAGACCCCCCTGAACCACCGCTCTTTACCGTCAACTATGATCCTGCCCTCCCATTTCCACGGAAGGAGTGATTCGGCTGATTCAACGCATAACCGATGGAATTTTTCGCGATCCTCCGGATGTATGATGTTCATGAAAACATTCGCGTCCTGCCGGATTTTTTCCGGATCAAGCTTGAATATCTGGCGGGAGCTTTCGCTGACAAAAGAAAAAGATACGAACCCGTCAGGGCTCATGAAAAACTGATACACAAGTCCGGGCACGTTGGCCGCCATTTTGCGGTAGTGGGCCTCGCTTTTTCTCAGGGCCTCTTCCGTTTTCTTATGCCCGCTCACGTCATCATAGATCGCAACTATTTTCCCCGACGGAAGCTTACACACATAATTGTTCCGCCATCCGGAAACTCTATTATCCTCGTAAAAAGAAATCGGATGACGTTCGGGTGAGCCGCTTTTCCATACTCTGCGGAAAACATCCAGAAGACCGAAATCTTTTATCCCCGGAAACACTTCAGTTACATTCTTCCCCACCAGATTCTTTCTCTCTATTTTTTCTATCTTTTCCACGGCGCGGTTGATCTCTTTTATAACAAAATCCTTACCGCGGTTCTTCGTTTCATAGACAATCACACCGCTGGACATGTTATCAAACACCTCTCTGAACATGGCCTCATCTCCTCGCAGGACGTCACTCATTTCTCTCTCTTTCTGCGGCTTGGATTCCTTCACGGATCTGTTTTCCGCGCGCTTTTTCTTGTATTTTCAGCACTGCCGTACGGATATAATACGTATACCGATTATACGGATTCCCCCGCGCTTTGCAATGTCGTTTTATAGTGATCAGTGCTGTTTGTCGTTTGTCATTCCCGTGCAAGCGGGAATCTATCTGGACATTCTGGATTCCCTCTCCCCGTTTTCACGGGGACAAGCTTCGAGGGAATGACAGACCTTCTATCTTCTAACCCACTCACTGATCACCGATCACTGTTCACTACTCTCTCCGCCCTATGCTCTTTGCCGTCGTCCCCGACAGATCACTACTCACTGTTCACTGTTATATCCTAATGTTGATCCGCGCCCCGTACGTGAACACCGGGTTATTGCGT
>JBDRNI010000039.1:0-3438 GCA_043811335.1 Candidatus Omnitrophota bacterium
TTTCTGGCCGTCCGTTAATTTATCGTAAGGAAGTATGTTTACGGAGTTATCGTTCTCCCCGTCCGTGCACGCGGAATCGACGAGGCGATCCAGTTCCCCGAAAGTTATCTTATAAGGGCCGTTCCGGGTCAGGGAACGTATGCGGGTAAGCATGTTTTCCTGTCCGGGCGCGGCATAATCTTTCCATATTCTTATGTTACGCGGCGCGGGAGGTATGGATGTCCCGCGCGCTTTCAGGTGAAACCTGTGCGCGAGCTCGGTCTTGACTCGCGCTTTAACGAAAGACTCCTTATCGACAGGCACAAAGTAACGGTCCAGCGGTATTTTTTTTCCGTCTATCGTGAGACGGGTATTATAAACGGAGGCGATATTAGCTTCGGTCTCCGCGTTATCAGACCCTTTGAACACGGGATCAAGCCTGTAGACCCCGTTCTTTAGCATGATAACGAAACCGAGTTTTTTCATAAGAGGCAGGTCAATGTCGATCACCTTGTTGAATCTGGTAAACCCGAAATGTTTATAAATATTTTTAAACGAACCCGCCGGGGTATCATAGTCGCTGAAAACAGTTTCTTTCCGCTGTGATCTTGTCAGTATCTGTTTAAGGGATTTTAATAAATTTTTCTCTATCTGGCGGATACGTTCCCGTGAAACACCGTAATCTCTGCCGATAGTTTCCAAAGAATCGGGTTTTTCGCCGGATAAGGGAACGAGTATCCTTCTCCTGAAGATGTCAATATCCCGCTCCGTGTGTTTTCTCCACTTTTTGCGGATTATTTTTTCCATTTTTTCTTCTATTTTCTGCAGGTCATCCATGACGGCGAACTTTTTGAAATTCTCGTCGGCTGTTCCTTGAAAGTCCCCCAAAGTAGTACCGGTCCCGTATGGATCAGCTCCTCCTGCCGGGGCATCCATTGACGCGGGTAGAGCTAGCATGCCCTTGATCCGCATGACTTCCGCGGAAGTCATCTCAAGCTCTTCCGCCAGGGCCGATATCTGGGAAGCGGACATATCCCGGATAAAGGGGTCGATACGTTTTTTATCACATATTGCCAGGTACTTAAAAACACTGTTATGCTGATGAGCGGGCAGCCGTGACAGATAACGGTTATCCATAATGTAACGGATCATCACCGCTTTTATCCACGAGTAAGCGTAAGTAGCGAACTTAACACCTCTCTGCGGTTCGAATTTTTCGACGGCCCTCATAAGCCCGAGGTTCCCACAGCCGATCAGGTCATTTATATCGATTAACATTTTGTAGGAGAGGGCTCTATAGACAACAAGATGCAGGTTGTTCTCGATAAATTGTTTTTTCGCGGCTTCAGCGGTTTTTTCATCTCCGCATTGTATAAAGACGCCCAGTGTGATCTCGCCCAGAAGCGTAAGCGTCGGCATCTTTGCTATATCCTGTCTATACCTCTCGAGGCCGTTCGGCCTGCCCTGGAACGGGGTGAGGATCTTAGGTATGCCGAACAGCGGTTTTTCAGGTATCGACTTGAAGAACCGTAACCCGGCCTGGCGCAGCGGAAGGATATATTCACCCTCGTAGTCGAGAAATTTTACCGCTTTTCTCGCCAGGACAAGGGTTTTGAGTTCATCGGGCAATTTGGAGAGTATGTATAGAACCGCGATATTTTTATGAATACGGTCAGGCGCCGCGTTGCTGAAATCCAGCAACGCGGACAGTTCCCCGGCCAGTTTAGCGGTATCACGGGCAGGGTCCCGCAGCAGTTCTTTGAAATAGTCCAGCGCCAGGTCCCGGTCGTATTCTCTTTCGTCAATGACCGAATCGGCTAAAAAGTTCAGGTAATCGTCGGTTTTTTCGGCTTCTGTAAGAGGGGGGGAAGCGAGTTTATGGGTTTTCCGGAGTAAAGCCCGGGCTTCCCGGTTTTTGGGGACTTTTCGTATGAAACGTTCCAGGATATCCCGGGCTATGGTAAAATGGCCTTTGTCGATATATTCCCGCGCGCGTAAGATGGCAAGAGGGATCAGCGTTTTATCCTCTTTTGCAAGGATCATATCAGGGTCCCGCGCTCTGTTTTTTTCGTATTCTGAAGCATCATGTACAAGGATCGTATATCCGTATTTTTTGTTCTTAACGGGTACAAGGACGACGTTTTTACCGGCCAGCAGTGTCAACTTGCCTATGGCGCATTTTTTACCCCGGTAGAATAACCTTAATTCGCCTTTATTGGTGACGACAGTTTTACAATGACATGCCGTTGGCGTTACCGGCTTGCCGTGAACATTTTTGTTCCCAAGTGAATAATCGATCATAGACATCTTTTCGAAATCCGCGGTAGAACATTTAGCCATATCCTTGAAATAATAATATCTTGCGAGTGTAATATTATCTTTGAACACTTCGATGTAGTAACCGTAGTCAGGGTGTTCACTTATCCGGGCGTATGCTTTCTGACCTTTTTTCTCCGGGTCGAAGATGTCGTTCGCGGCGGGTAATAATTTAAATTTTACGGGATCAGACACGGAAAAAGATTCCAGGGAAGAGGCTATGAAGCTGTCTCCATTTTTAGTTTTTTCAGAGCGAACCGTCAGTTCTAAGACCCTGCCTTCTACCGGCACAATACCGGTATTGCCTGCACGGTAGTCTCTAATATCCATAAGAGCGAGGTTTATAGGCCGGCATATACCGGTTTTATCTCCCGAAGGGTAATGCCGTATTTCATCGGGGAAATATTTATACGTAACTGCGGGGGACGGATATTCCGATGAGATGAAGTCCGATTCGAAGTAAACGTTGATAACCCGCTTCCGGTTAGGATCCCGAACCACTTTTATTATCACAAATTTGCGTAGCGCATCCCGGTCCATATATTTTTCAGGTATCGTGAACTGTATGCATTTACCGTTTTTTTTGTGCTTCATATGCGTAACGAAGCAGGTACCACCGTCGCCTCTTCCTTCGTAGACATTTGTCCGTGCCAGCCCAATTTCGTCATCGGCCAGTTCATGGCCATCATATGCTTTCAGCAGATTGAGTTTTTGTTCAAGGATGATATCATTGTCAGTCGGCAATGCTCGCATTGTCCGGCTGGAGGCTTCCTTACCAACCGGATCAAATTTGATCTTTTCTTCATTCGCTGCCTGAAGGAATGTGTACCCTCGGGAAAGAGCAAGCCGTATTTTTTCACCTCGCAGCGCCAGGTCCCGGAAATCGGCGGTAAAATAGTTGTGCCTGTTTGACCGGATAACGGGTTCTATTTTATCGAGGAACGCGGACTCTTCCGATGACATCTTATCCGCCGGGATATATCCGTTATCACGCGTGAGTACAAGTTCAAACGCTTTAGCGATAATATCGTTAAGTACGAGTTCATGCGGCAGGTCCGGTTTTTTACCCGCCTGGCACAAAGCATAATAGGCTTTCAACACGTCTTTACGAGGAAGCATTAACTCTTTTATGCCGTTATACCT
>JBDRNI010000040.1:0-39496 GCA_043811335.1 Candidatus Omnitrophota bacterium
TGATAGCGCCGGTGGCGTTGGAAAAAGAGTTAAGATTTGCGATACGTGAAGGCGGACGCACTGTAGGCGCGGGAGTGGTCTCAGAAGTGATCGCCTGATAACGGAGCGAGGACAAAATGGCTAAGAAGAAGGGCTCAACAGAAATAGTAGCGCTGCAGTGTGAAAACTGCAAGCAGCGTAATTATACGATAATAAAGAACAAAAAAAACAACCCGGATCGCATGACGCGGAGTAAATATTGCAGGTTTGAACGCAAGCATACGCCGCATAAAGAATCAAAGAACTAACAAGAGAAGAATGCAGCAGTAGCCCGGTACAGGCGTGTTTTTAGAAGGAGAGTAGCTCAATTGGTAGAGCACCGGTCTCCAAAACCGGGGGTTGCAGGTTCGAGACCTGTCTCTCCTGCCACGAGAATCAGAGAGATATGAAGGTATAAGCGTATGATAAAAATCGGGATCTTTATAGGACAGGTAAGAGGCGAGATGCGGAAAGTTTCCTGGCCGTCGCGGCCGGAACTGCTCAATTCCACGATTATCGTGCTTGTGACAACTCTCATGCTTGCCGTGTTCATTGGGTTGTGCGATGTGGTTATTTCGCGCATTGTTAATGTGCTGATACGAGGAGTTTTTTGATGGCGAAAAAATGGTACGTGATACATACGTTGACTGGGAAGGAATATACCGCGAAGAAGGCCCTTGAGGGACGGCTGGAAAGCGACCCCGAAAACAAAAAATTCATAAGCCAGATATTGATACCGACAGAAAAGGTGTCTGAGATCCGTGAAGGAGAGAAAAAAATAACGGAAAGAAAATTTTTTCCGGGTTACATCCTCATAGAAATGGAGCTTAACGATAAGAGCTGGTATCTCGTGAAAGATACCCCGGGAGTTTCCGGGTTTGTCGGTGCCAAGACAAAGCCCGTGGCGCTTGCCGAGAGTGAAGTGAAAGAGATCCTGCAGCAGACGAAAGAGGCTAAGGAAAAACCGGTTCCGAAAGTGCTCTTTAGACAGGGAGAGGCGGTTCGCGTCAAGGAAGGTCCGTTTAAGAATTTTTCCGGAACCATCGAGGACTCTAACCTGGAAAAAGGAAAGATCAAAGTAATGATCTCGATCTTCGGCAGAACCACGCCGGTGGAACTGGAAGCCTGGCAGATAGAAAAAATATAGGGAGCGGCAGAGAAATGGCAAAGAAGATCAAAACTATGATAAAGCTTTATTGTCTGGGAGGAAAGGCAACTCCGGCCCCTCCGGTCGGTCCGGCGCTGGGTCAGCACGGTATTCCGATAATGGATTTCTGCAAGAAGTTTAACGACGCAACAAAAGACAGAGAGGGCCTGACGCTGCCGGTCGTGATAAGCCTGTATGAAGACAAGACGTTTTCGTTTATCGTAAAAAGCCCTCCGGCGAGTGTTCTTCTGAAAAAAGCGGCCGGGATCGCGAAAGCAAGCGGAAATCCGAAAACGGAGAAGGTGGGTAAGGTATCTATAAATCAGGTCAAGGAGATAGCGAAGCAAAAGATGGAGGATCTCAACGCAGTTGACATGAAAGGCGCAGTGGAGATCATAAAGGGGTCCGCCCGAAGCATGGGGATAGAGGTTGAATGATGGCCAGAACAAGCAAGAGACGAAAAAAAATAGAAGAACTTGTTGATAGAAAAAAAGAATACACGCTGACAGAAGCTGTTTCTGTGTTAAAGAACGGCCCGAAGACCGGGTTTGACCAGACGATCGAAGTGGCGATAAAAATTTCGCTGGATCAGACGACCAATCCCATAAGGGGCACCGTCAGTTTGCCGCACGGCACGGGGAAAAAGACCCGTATTGCGGTTTTCTGCAAGGGCGATTTTGTGGACCAGGCCAAAGAAGCGGGCGCCGATCATGTAGGCGGCGACGAATTGGTGCAGAAAGTTGCCGGCGGATGGATGGATTTTGACGTGGCGGTTGCGACGCCCGACATGATGAGAGAACTTGCGAAACTCGGCAAGGTGCTTGGCCCGCGCGGGCTGATGCCGAACCCGAAGTCCGGAACGGTCACGACCGAGATCGGCAAGGCGGTGCGGGAATTACACGCCGGCAAGATTGAATACAGAATGGATAAACAGTCGGGTATCAAAGCACCCGTCGGAAAACTTTCTTTCAGTGAAGAGGTTTTGAAAGAAAACATCGATTTTTTTATAAAGGCGGTTTTGACGGCCAATCCAAAAATACAGAGGACCCAAAGCTTGCGGTCGGCAGTCGTCAGTTCAACAATGGGTCCCGGGCTCAGACTGGACAAGAGCCAGTTCAGGCAAGGTTGAGTATTGTTGAGTATTTAGGGAGATAATATTATGGCAGTAAAATACGGAAGAAAAGTCAGAGAGTTAATGACCTCCGAGATGAAGGACGTTTTCACGAAAAATAAGGGTTTTGTGGTCGCCGGCATTGAGCACGTGAAGGCGACAGACATGAATGTGTTCCGCAGGAAGATGAGAAAATCAGGGTCGCGGTACATGGTCATTAAAAACCGTCTGGCCGCTCTTGCGCTCAAGGACGCCGGAATAGACGATGGTCTTTCCGAAACGATCGGCGAGAAAAGAATTCTCGGCCTCGGGATAATAAACGATGATCCCGTGTGTGTTGCCAAGCTCATGATGGAATTCTCGAAAGTGAACAAGGGTTTTGTGGTTTTGCGGGGATATCTGGATGGGCAGACCCTTGAGGCAAAAAAGATAGAAGAGCTTTCCAAACTGCCCGGGCGCGAACAGCTTCTTGCCATGGTCGCCGGCACGTTGAACGCTCCGATAACGCGGTTTGCCGCCGTGTTAGCATCTATCATAAAGAGTGTGATGTATGCGTTGAATGCACTGAAAGAAAAAAAAGAAAAGAGCGACAGCTGATTTTTGTTAAGTCAACAATAAGAACACAGAGGACACTGAAGAAGACAGAGGACACTGAATTCTGTGTTCTCTGAAAATTCAGTGTTTTCAGTGTTGCAAAGGAGGAAAAATGCTAGAGGAAAAGAAAGAAAAAGAACAGGCAAAAGCCGCTGAGGCACCCGAAAAGGCGCCGGACGCTGTAAAAACACCGGCCCCGGGAAAAACCGAGACCGTTGTGGCCGAAAAAAAAGCCGAGGTGAAAAAACCCAAGGTGAAGCTCTCCGCAAAATTGGAAGGCCTTATCAAGAATATAGAAGAAATGAGTGTTCTTGAGCTTTCTGATCTTGTAAAGGCCATTGAGGACAGATTTGATGTCAGTGCCGCCGCTCCGGTAGCGGCCATGACAGTCGCCGGGGCAGCAGGCGCAGGAGCGACAGCCGCCGGCGCAGAAGAAAAGAATGTCTTCACTGTTGTTCTTGCTGAGATTGGTCCGAAAAAGATCAATGTTATCAAGGAGGTCAGGGCTTTGACGAATCTCGGGCTTAAAGAGGCGAAAGACCTGGTAGAATCGGCCCCGAAAGAGATCAAAGAAGGTCTCATGAAAGAAGAAGCCGAAAAAATGAAGAAACAGCTTGAAGCTGTCGGTGCGAAGGTCGAGCTGAAGTAAATATACTTTGGGAGCTTCAATAGGTTAAAGGTAAAAGGTCAAAGTTTTTTCTTGAACCTTGAGCCTTTAATCTTTTTATGGGGTTTCCGGAACGTTGGTGACACAAAAAAAGAGGACGGAGTGCAGAATGACTGTTAAAGTCAAGCGAAAAAGTTACACCAGGCTAAAACAGGTTTATGATATTCCCAATCTACTCAAGATCCAAATTGACTCGTACGCGGAGTTCCTGCAGCGCTTTGTGCCGAAGACAAAAAGGGCAAACCGCGGGTTGGAATGCCTTTTTCGTGAAGTGTTTCCGATCACTAGCCAGAACGGCGTGTACCGGCTTGAGTATCTGTATTACGATATAGCTCGTCCGAAATACGATACGGAGGAGTGCAAGCACCGTTCTCTCACATATGCGGCGCCTCTCCGGGTAAAACTGCGCCTGCGGCTGGAAAACGAGATAAAAGAGCAGGAAGTCTATATGGGGGAGATCCCCCTCATGACGGATGTAGGCACCTATATCATCAACGGTGACGAACGGGTCGTCGTGAGTCAACTCCATCGGTCACCGGGGATATCGTTTGAGGAAAGCGCTTCGCCCGGCAGCAAACCGATCTATTCGGCACGGCTTATCCCTGACAGAGGCGCGTGGATAGAATTTCTGTTTGATAAAAATGACCTGCTTTATGTATACATTGATCGCAAGAGAAAATTTCTGGCCACGACATTTCTGAGGATTTTCGGTCTGTCCAGAGACGGAGATATTCTCAAGGCGTTCGGCGGCGTGGAAGAAGTGCTGTTAACGCGCGAGAAACAGTGCGAAGAACTGATAGACCGCGTTCTCGCTGAAGATATTGTTGACGAGAATTCTTCTTCCATATTGGCTCAGCAGATGGAAAAGATCACGCCTGCTGTCGCAAACCGGATGTGGGGAAACAAGATCCGAAAAGTCAAATTATTGCAGTCAATCCCCAAAGAGATAATAAACACGCTGGAGCACGACGGAACAAAGACCAGAGAAGAAGCATATCTTGATGTTTACCGCAAGCTTCGCCCGGGTGATCCTCCGACCCTTGAGGCCGCCAAGGATCTGCTTGCTCAGATGTTTTTTGACAAGAGGCGGTATAATCTCACCGATGTCGGCATGCGCATGATAAACCGCAAACTCGGGTTGAACCGCGCGCTTGATGCTCAACTGCTTGACGGCGAAACGCTGGTTCAGGCGATCAAAGCCCTGCTTGAGATAAAGTCAGGGAAAAGAAGCATAGATGATATTGATCATCTCGGTAACAGACGTATAAGATGCGTGGGTGAGCAGCTTTCCAATCAGATACGCATAAGCATGGCCCGTGTCGAACGAGTGGCTAAGGAGAGAATGAGCGTTTACGAGATGAGCGAAGTCATGCCGCACAATATCGTCAACACGAAACTCATCACGAGCGTGATCCATGATTTTTTTGCAAGGGGAAGATTATCGCAGTTCATGGACCAGACGAACCCGCTTGCCGAGCTGACGCATCTCAGAAGATTGAGCGCGCTTGGTCCGGGCGGCCTTAACCGTGAACGCGCCGGTTTTGAAGTTCGTGACGTTCACTATTCGCACTACGGCAGGTTATGTCCGATCGAGACCCCGGAAGGTCCGAATATCGGCCTTATCAATTCGCTCAGCACCTATTCCGGAGTTGATGAATTCGGTTTTTTGGTTACGCCCTATCGCAAGGTAGAGAAAAAACAGGTTCTGGATACCGTGGAGTATCTTTCCGCGGATATAGAGGATAAATACATCATCGCCCAGGCGAACTCGCCTCTCGACGGACAGGGACATTTTAAGGAAGATAAGGTGTTCTGTCGGTTTAAGGACGATTTTATCCTTGCTTCAGCCGCTGATGTTCAGTATATGGACGTTTCCCCGCTTCAGCTCGTGAGTATCTGCGCGGGGCTCATACCTTTTCTGGAACATGATGACGCAAACAGAGCGCTCATGGGGTCCAACATGCAGAGACAGGCTGTTCCGCTCCTGTTTCCCGAGGCTCCGCTTGTCGGAACAGGACTGGAGTATCGCACGGCGAAAGATTCCGGCGCGCTGGTCATTGCGCAAAAGGGCGGAAGTGTTACCAAGATTGACGGAAAAGAGATAGTGGTGTCCGGAGAAAAATATTCCCTCAAGAAATTTGAGAGAACCAATGCCAGAACAAGCGTTAATCAGAGACCGGTCGTGAAACTCGGAGAAACTGTCAAAGCAGGGGATCTCCTTGCCGACGGCATTTCAACGGATAACGGTGAACTTGCGCTCGGAAAGAACGTTCTGGTCGGTTTCATGTCATGGCGGGGATACAATTTTGAAGACGCGATTCTCATAAACGAGAACCTGTTGAAGGAAGACGCGTTTACATCCGTTCACATACACCGATTCGAGTTGGAAGCGCGCGATACAAGACTCGGCAACGAAGAAGTGACGGGAGATATTCCCAATGTTGGCGAAGAAACCCTCAAAAATCTGGATGAGAACGGTATTATTTGCATTGGCGCGGAAGTGGCCGCGGGAAGCATATTGGTAGGGAAGGTCGCTCCCAAATCCGAGACCGAGCTTTCGCCGGAAGAAAAACTGCTGCGAGCGATCTTCGGAGAAAAAGCCGGTGATGTTAAGGATGTGTCGCTCCGAGTCCCTTCGGGGATCAGCGGCATAGTTGTTGATGTCAAGGAACTCTCGCGCAAGAACAGAAAAACTCTGACAAAGAATCAGCGGGGAAGCGATTCCGCCGAGAGAAAGATCGTTGAAGAGGGCTATCGGAACATTATTGAACAGCTGGAGCTCAAAAAGGCCGAGAGAGTTTTTCAGCGTCTGGTCGGGAGCAAACTGGTAAATGGGATTGAAGACTTAAAAACGGGAAAGATCCTGATAAAAGCAGGGAAACTGATAACAGATGAAGATCTTCCAAAATTTAAGCAGGCAATATTGGACGACCTTTGCGTGGATAACGACGAAAAACTCCAGATAAGGATCAACAATATCGTTGCGACTGCCGACAGCCAGATCGAGCAGACAATGATAGAGATGGAAAGGGATCTGGACAGGATAAAACACGGCGATGAACTTCCGCCCGGGGTTTTGCGCCGGATAACCGTTTTTGTCGCGAGTAAGAAAAAACTTCAGGCCGGCGATAAAATGGCAGGAAGACACGGTAACAAGGGGGTTATTGCCAAGATAGTGCCGGAAGAAGACATGCCGTATCTTCCGGATGGCACGCCTCTGGATATCGTCTTGAATCCGCTCGGGGTTCCGAGCCGGATGAATATCGGACAGTTGCTGGAGACACAGCTTGGGTGGGCGGCAAAAGTGCTGAATAGGAAATTCACTTCGCCGGTTTTTGACGGCGCGAATGAAAAAGACATACGCGATATAATGAAAGAAGCTAAACTGCCGGAAACGGGCAAGACGGCGCTTTCCGACGGATTTACCGGGAAACCGTTCGATCAGCATGTCACGGTCGGATACATATATATGATGAAACTGGCGCATCTGGCCGATGATAAGATGCATGCCAGGTCCATAGGGCCATATTCGCTGGTTACTCAACAGCCCCTTGGAGGAAAAGCCCAGTTTGGCGGACAAAGGTTCGGGGAAATGGAAGTATGGGCGCTTGAGGCGTACGGCGCCGCATATACACTTCAGGAGCTTCTCACGGTCAAGAGCGATGACGTGGTCGGCCGCACGAAGATATACGAGACCATAGTCAAGGGGGAAAACATGCTTGAACCGAGCACCCCGGAGTCGTTCAATGTTCTTGTCAAGGAACTGCAGAGTTTGGGTCTTGATATCAATTTTGAGCAAAGCGAAAAATATTCCCAAGGAGTGTAAAAAATATGTTGCGCAAGGTAAACAGATTTGACAAGGTCAAGATACAGATAGCTTCTCCTGAAAAGATCAAGGCTTGGGCCACGCGCAAGGTTGGCTCGAGGAGCGTGCTATTTGAGGTAAAGAAGCCGGAAACGATCAATTATCGGACATTAAAACCTGAGAGGGACGGGCTTTTTTGCGAGCGTATATTCGGTCCTACCAAGGATTTTGAATGTAACTGCGGCAAATACAAGAGAATAAAGCACAAGGGCATTGTCTGTGACCGTTGCGGCGTTGAAGTGATCAAATCAAATGTCCGCCGCGAAAGAATGGGCTGTATCAAACTGGCCGCGCCCGTTTCACACGTGTGGTTTTTTAAGGCCATTCCTTCCCGCATGGCCAATATGCTTGACATGAAAATGAGGGACATGGAGAGGGTTCTTTACTATGAACAGTATGTGGTGACGGATCCCGGCGAGACGCCTCTCAAAAAGAAAGAGATGCTGACAGAGGATCAGTATATCAAGGCGAAAGAAGAATATGGGAGCGGCTTCAAGGCCATGATGGGGGCTGATGGTATTCGCGAATTATTGAAAGAGATGGATCTTAACGCCATATCCGCGGAATTAATAGCGAAAATGAGCGAGAAAAAAGATCTAAATACCAAGAAAAGGCTGATGAAAAGGTTGAAGGTCATTGAGACATTCCGCAAGAGCGGCAATAAACCGGAATGGATGGTACTGGATGTTGTTCCGGTGATCCCTCCCGATCTTCGGCCGCTTGTTCCGTTAGAAGGCGGCAGGTTCGCAACAAGCGATCTCAACGATCTTTATCGGAGAGTTATTAACAGGAATAACAGGCTTAAAAAGCTTCTGGAGCTGAAGGCCCCGGAAGTTATCGTGCGGAACGAAAAACGGATGTTGCAGGAAGCTGTTGATGCCTTGTTTGATAACGGCAGGCACGGCCGCGAAGTCGTGGGATCCGGAGGACGGCCGTTAAAGTCGCTTGCGGATATGCTTAAAGGCAAACAGGGCCGTTTTCGTCAGAACCTGCTCGGAAAACGCGTGGATTATTCCGGACGTAGTGTTATCGTGATCGGGCCGGAGCTTAAACTGAATGAATGCGGCCTGCCAAAGGTCATGGCGCTGGAACTGTATCAGCCGTTCATTATCAGAAAATTGAGAGAAAAAGGGTTTGTCCATACTATAAAAAGCGCGAAAAAAATGGTCCAACAGGAAAACCCCGAGGTATGGGACATACTTGATGATGTTATCAGAGACCATCCCGTAATGCTAAACCGGGCTCCGACCCTGCATCGTCTCGGGATACAGGCGTTTCAGCCCAAACTGGTTGAAGGTAAAGCTATACGCGTTCATCCGCTGGTCTGCGCCGCGTTTAACGCGGACTTTGACGGCGACCAAATGGCAGTGCATCTACCTCTGTCTATGGAAGCACAGATGGAAGCCCGGCTTATAATGAATGCCGCTAATAATATCTTTTCGCCCGCGAACGGCCGTCCGATAGCAACTCCTTCACAGGATATAGTTCTGGGTGTGTATTATCTTACCAAGATGAAGACGAAGGCCAGGGGGGAAGGAAAGATATTCGCGGATAAAGAAGAAGTCATAATGGCTTATCAGGACGAAGAGGTTGATAAGTTTGCCAAGATAAAACTCCGCGTGAACGGGAAGCTCATAGAGACCACCGTCGGAAGGGCTATATTCAACGATATACTTCCCGAAGGGATGCCCTTTTACAATGAGCCGATGAACAAGAAAGCCGTGAGTCAGGTTATTTCCGATTGTTATAAACTTAAGGGGCACGCGGCGACAGTTGAATTGCTGGATGAGATCAAGAAGCTTGGGTTTGAAGAATCCACGCTTTCAGGGGCTTCCATGGCTGTTTCTGATCTCAGTGTTCCCGCGGAAAAGGCGAAAAAACTGGCTCTTGCGCAAGTTGAGGTGGATAAGATCCACGGGCAATACCAGAGAGGGCTTATAACCGACGGTGAAAGATATAACAAGATCATTGACACATGGACGCATGTCACCGAAGACGTTTCAGCCCTGGTGTTTCGCCATCTTGACAGTTTCAACCCTGTTTTCATGATGGCCGATTCCGGGGCCAGAGGATCCCGGCAGCAGATCCGTCAGCTTGCGGGGATGAGGGGACTCATGGCCAAGCCCTCCGGCGAGATCATTGAAACTCCCATTACCGCGAATTTCCGAGAAGGTCTGACAGTGTTGGAATATTTTATTTCCACTCACGGCGCGCGTAAAGGACTGGCTGACACGGCGTTGAAAACGGCCGATTCCGGGTATCTTACCAGAAGGCTGGTTGACGTTGCGCAGGATGTTATAATTCGTGAGCCTGACTGCGGAACACTTAACGGGATCACCGTCTCGGCCATAATTGAAGGCGATGAAGTGGTTGCTTCCCTCGCGGAACGTATTTCCGGCAGAGTCGGATTGGATAACATCGCGGATCCTCTCACAGGGAATATCGTTATCAGATCAGGCGAAGTTATAAGCGATGAACAGGCCGAGGAAATAGAAAAAATACCCATGCTGGAAAGCGTGCGTATCAGAAGCGTTCTGACGTGTGAAGCGGAACAGGGAGTTTGCGCAAAATGTTACGGACGGAATCTCGCTACCGGAAAGATCGCGGATGCCGGGGAAGCCGTCGGTATCATTGCAGCGCAGTCCATCGGGGAACCGGGCACTCAGCTTACGATGAGGACGTTTCACATCGGAGGAACCGCCAGCAGGATAATAGAGCAGTCCTTTTTCAAGAACAAGGAACCGGGCGTTGTAAAATATCACAACCTTAAAGTCGTTGAGAGCAGGGAGAAGGGCGTGTTCGTTGTTCTTAACAGAAGCGGCCAGATAAGCATCAATGAGATTGACGGCCGCGAGATAGAGCGGCAGATAATTCCGCAAGGGTCCTATGTTTTTTATGCGGACGGCGCGCCTATAAAGAAAAAGACGAAATACGCCGAGTGGGATCCATATACGATCCCGATATTGACGGAAGTTAACGGTAAGGTTCAGTATGAGGACATCAAGAAAGATATTACGATGAAGATCGAGACGGATGAGGCAACGGGCGTGAAAAACAGAGTCGTGATCGATCAGAAAGGCGACTATCATCCGCAGCTTCTTATCCTGAACGGGAAGGGTGATGTTGAGGCGATCTATCCTCTTCCGGTCAATGCTCATATTGCGGTCAAGGACAAGGAAGAGGTCAAGGCCGGTGACGTACTGGCCAAGATGCACAGGGTGTTGACAAAGACAAAGGATATCACGGGAGGTCTACCGCGTGTGGCTGAGCTTTTTGAGGCCAGAAAACCGAAAGATCCTTCCATTATCAGTGAGATAGCGGGAACGGTTGAGTTTGGCGAATCAAAAAAGGGTGAGAAAAGAATAATCGTTGAAAGTGAAGCGGGGATGAGGAAAGAATATGTTATCCCTCACGGGAAGCATCTTAATGTATACCGCGGGGATGTCGTTTCAGCGGGGGAACAGCTTGTTGACGGACCTGTGGTGCCGCAGGATATCTTGCGGGTTTCGGGAGAGAAAAAACTTCAGGAATATCTTCTTAATGAGATTCAGGAAGTATATCGTTTGCAGGGCGTGCAGATAAACGACAAGCATATTGAAACGATCATCAGGCAGATGCTCAGGAGCGTCAAAATAACGGACTCCGGGGATACCAGTTTTCTCGACGGTGATAAAGTGGAGAAGACTATTTTTAAAAAAGAGAACGAGAGAATGATAAAGAAGAAGAAAAAACCCGCGTCTGCCGAGCCCGTTCTTCAGGGCATAACGAAGGCCTCGCTCACTACGGAAAGTTTTATCTCGGCCGCGAGTTTTCAGGAAACCACGAGGGTTTTGACGGAAGCGGCCGCAGCCGGAAAAACGGACAATTTGACGGGCCTGAAAGAGAATATCATCATGGGGCATTTGATACCAGCGGGAACGGGATATGAAGAGCACAGAAAAATCTCGCTGGTCCGTGAGGTATTAAAAGAAGAAGTAAAAAAAGTAGAAGAAGGTAGCACTGAGGACACTGAAAAGAACTGAGAACACTGAATTCAGTGTCGCAAAGGAGCAATAAATGCCGACAATAAACCAATTGATACGTAAGGGAAGAAAAGCTAACAGGACGAAAACAAAGTCGCCGGCGCTCGTCGGGTGTCCGCAGCGCAGGGGGGTTTGCCTTCAGGTGAAGACACGCACACCGAAAAAACCTAATTCGGCCCTGAGAAAAATCGCGAGAGTGCGTCTGACGAACAACCTTGAAGTCACGGCGTATATTCCCGGAGAGGGGCACAATCTTCAGGAACACTCCATCGTGACGATACGGGGCGGCAGGGTAAAAGATCTACCGGGCGTAAGGTATCACATAATCAGGGGAAGATTGGATGCTTCGGGCGTGGAATCCCGGAGAAGAGGCAGATCTAAATACGGCACCAAGAGGCCGAAGTAACAGAAAAGGATAAAAAATGAGAAGGCGCAGAGCGGAAAAACGCAAACCATCACCGGACCCAAAATTCAAAAGTAAAATTTTAGGTAAGTTCATGAACATGGTAATGGAAAGCGGGAAGAAATCGGTGGCCGAAAAGATCGTATACGGCGCGCTGGATATTATCAAGGAAAAGATCAAGGATGCCGATCCGCTCGAGGTGTTTCTACAGGCGCTTGAGAACGCGCGCCCGCTCTTGGAGATCAAGTCCAGAAGGATAGGGGGCGCCACGTATCAGGTGCCGCTTGAGGTTAAGGTTGATCGCGGGCAGTTCATGGGCATGAGGTGGATACGGGATTTTGCCAGACAGCAGAAAGGCAAATCAATGAAGGTAAAGTTGGCCGACGAGATAATGAACGCGTACAAGCGGGAAGGGCCAACGATAAAAAAACGCGAAGACACTCACAGGATGGCCGAAGCGAATAAGGCATTTGCTCATTACAGATGGTAAAAACGGAAGATCATGGGAAAAATACAAGATATACGAAATATAGGAATAATCGCTCATATAGACGCCGGTAAAACAACCGTTACGGAAAGAGTGCTTTTCCATACGGGTAAGATCCATAAGATGGGTGAAGTCCACGACGGCACGGCGGTCATGGACTGGATGGAGCAGGAACAGGAGCGGGGCATTACCATAACCAGCGCCGTTACGACCTGTCAGTGGCAGGACAAGAATATTAATATTATCGATACGCCCGGGCACGTGGATTTCACGATCGAGGTAGAGCGTTCTCTCAAGGTGCTTGACGGTGTGCTCGTCGTTTTCTGCGCCGTCGGCGGCGTTCAGCCGCAGACGGAAACAGTATGGCGTCAGGCCGACCATTACGACATACCCCGGATAGCGCTTATAAACAAGATAGACCGCGTCGGAGCCGACTTTTACAAGGTTATCATAGACATGCATAAAAAGCTGGGCGCCAATGCGACACCGATACAGATACCGATCGGAAAAGAAGACAAGTTTTGCGGGGTAATAGACCTTATAAAATGCAAGGCATACATATTTGACGAAGAGGGGGATCTCAAGGATGCTGTGGAACAGGAGATCCCCGAGGCCATGAAGGATATTACCAGTCATTGGAGACACAATCTTATAGAAAAACTTGCGGACGTGGACCCTGAAGTTGAAGAGCTCTATTTGACAGATACGGGTATCTATCCCGAGGATCTCAAGAAACATATAAGAAGGATCACGAATAAAAATAAATTCATTCCCGTCATGTGCGGATCCGCCCTGAAGAACAAGGGTATGAAGTTTGTCCTGGATGCCATCTGTGATTATCTGCCGTCTCCGCTGGATGTGGCAGCTCCGAAGGCTGTGCATCCCGACACGGGAAAGGAAGTCACAATAGTTCCCGAAGAGAAAAGTCCTCTTTGCGCGTATGCGTATAAGGTCATGACGGATCCTTTTGTGGGGACAGTGACTTTCGTGCGTATCTACGCGGGCAAGATGGAGTCGGGAACGTATGTTTTTAACACGACTACGGAAAAACGGGAACGGGTGGCGAAGATCCTCCGCATGCATGCCGACCAGAGAGAGATCATCACGTCGGCCGGTCCGGGCCAGATAGTCGGTCTGGCGGGACTTAAGGCGACGTCCACAGCGCATACGCTTTGTGATGAAAAGCATCCGATGGCGCTTGATAGAATAAAATATCCGGAGACCGTTATTTCCATGTCAATAGAACCGGAGACCAGGGCTGATCAGGACAAACTGGGAATGGCGCTTAAAAAGCTTGAGACTGAAGACCCTTCCTTTAAGGTCAAGTATAACGAGGAGACGGGACAGACGATCATCAGCGGCATGGGTGAACTTCATTTAGAGATCCTTATTGATAGATTAAAAAGGGAGTTTAAGGTAGGCGCGAACGTCGGCAGTCCGCAGGTGGCATATCGTGAAACCGTAACCCAGCAGGTTGATTCAACGGGCAAGTTTATACAGCAAACAGGCGGACACGGTCAGTATGGGCACGTTGAATTGAAGATCGGGCCGTCGGAAAAAGGCGAAGGCGTCGTATTTGAGCAAAAGATAAAAGGCGGCAGCATTCCGAGGGAATATTTCAAGGCGATTGAACAGGGCGTCAGAAACGCCGCAAAGACGGGAGCCCTCGCGGGATATCCCGTTACCGATATAAAAGTCGTTCTTTACGACGGGTCTTATCATGATGTTGATTCCTCGGAACTGGCCTTTAACAGCGCCGCATCAATAGCGATGAAAGCGGGAGTTCAAAAAGCAAAACCTATTCTTCTGGAACCCATAATGCAACTTGAAGTAACAACGCCGGATGAGTATCTCGGGGATGTTATAGGGGACATGAACATGAGAAGAATTAAGGTAGAGAACATTGAGCAGAAAGCGACGACAAAGATAATATCCGGCGCCGCTCCGCTTGCGCAAATGTTCGGTTACGCAACGGCCTTAAGAAGCTTGACACAAGGTAGAGCAACGTATACAATGGAGCCTTCGTTTTACAAGGAAGTGCCTAAAAATATAATGGAGAAGGTTATTACCGGCACGCCGGAGGAATAGTGTAAGTATAAGAGAGACGGCATATAACGACTTTTTAAGGAGGCAAAAAAAATGGCCAAGAAAAAATTTGAGAGAACAAAGCCGCATTTGAACATTGGAACGATAGGGCACGTAGACCACGGCAAGACGACACTCACAGCCGCGATCACGATGTACCTGGCGCACAAGGGACAGGCGGAAGTGCGCGCGTTTGATACGATCGATAAGGCGCCTGAAGAGAAGGAACGCGGCATAACGATCGCGGTAGCGCACGTGGAATACGAGACGGATAAAAGACACTATGCGCATATAGACTGTCCCGGGCACGCGGATTACATCAAGAACATGATCACGGGCGCGGCTCAGATGGACGGAGCGATATTGGTGGTATCGGCGGCCGACGGCCCGATGCCGCAAACACGAGAGCACATATTGCTGGCCAGACAGGTAAACGTGCCGGCGCTGGTGGTGTTCATGAACAAGGTGGACATGGTAGACGACAAGGAGCTCTTGGACCTCGTAGAACTTGAGGTAAGGGAACTCTTAAACAAATATAATTTCCCGGGCGATGATACTCCGATAATCAAGGGCAGCGCGTTGAAGGCGATGGAAGCGAAAGGCGCGTTGGACAATGAGGATTGCAAATTTATAGGCGAGTTGATGGACGCTGTGGACACGTTCATACCCCAGCCGGTGCGCGATATAGACAAACCGTTTCTGATGCCCGTTGAAGACGTGTTCAGCATAACGGGAAGAGGAACAGTAGGCACCGGAAGGATAGAACGAGGCCAGGTAAAAGTGGGCGAAGATATCGAGATAGTGGGTCTCGGCGCGACGAAGAAGACGACGGTAACGGGGATAGAGATGTTCCGTAAGCTGTTGGATTCGGGACAGGCGGGAGATAACGTGGGAGTGCTCTTGCGCGGCATAGAGAAGACAGACCTGGAAAGAGGACAGGTGCTTGCAGCGCCGGGAACGATCACACCGCATACGAAATTCAAAGCGGAAGTATATATATTGAGCAAGGAAGAAGGCGGGCGGCACACGCCGTTTTTTAACGGATACCGGCCGCAGTTTTATATCCGGACAACGGACGTAACGGGAGTGGCAAAGCTGCCCGAAGGGGTAGAGATGGTAATGCCCGGAGATAACGTCACGATAGAAGTGGAACTGATAGCGCCGGTGGCGTTGGAAAAAGAGTTAAGATTTGCGATACGTGAAGGCGGACGCACTGTAGGCGCGGGAGTGGTCTCAGAAGTGATCGCCTGATAACGGAGCGAGGACAAAATGGCTAAGAAGACAAAATCAGCAAGGATACGTTTACGTTTAAAGTCGTTTGACCATAAGCTTCTTGACATGTCAATGGCAGAAATAGTGGCGACGGTCAAGAAAACCGGTGCAACCGTGGTGGGGCCGGTGCCTATTCCGACCAGACGTGAGCTTTATACTGTTTTAAGGTCGCCGAATGTGGACAAAAAATCACGGGAGCAGTTTGAGCTCAAAACGCATAAAAGGCTTTTGGATATCGTGGATTCCACAGCAAGGACGATAGACTCTTTGCGCAAGCTGGATCTTCCGGCCGGTGTGGACGTAGAGATAAAATAATGACAAATGACAAAATTCAAAGCACAAAATAAAAGTTTGGGCATTGGAATTTAAGATTTTGGATTTATTTTGAATTTTGTGCTTTGTCATTTGAATTTTAAGAAGGTGTTTGTGCTTAAAATAGTGGGGTAGTTGAATGGTTCCGGGAATACTTGGAAAAAAAATAGGCATGACACAGATATTCGGGGAGGACGGCCGCAGGACGCCCGTGACGGTCGTGAAAGCGGGCCCCTGTTCCGTGCAGGCAGTGAAGACACCGAAGAAAGATGGATACAGTGCCGTCCGCATGGGATATGAAGACGTAAAGGAAAAACGCGTCAAAAAACCCCAAAGGGAAGAGCTTAAGTCCCGTAATCTGAAACCGAAGAGATTTGTTCGGGAAATAAGGTGTGATGAAACCCTGGAAGTAAAAGTCGGAGATGAGGTAACGCTCGGAATTTTTCAAAAAGGCGATTTTCTGGATATTACCGGCATATCAAAGGGAAAAGGATTTCAGGGCGGCATGAAAAGACACGGGTGGTACGGCGGACAGGAGACGCATGGATCAATGTCACACCGCGCGCCGGGTTCCATAGGAGCCAGTTCTTTTCCATCGCGCGTTTTTAAAGGACAAACCATGCCGGGTCAAATGGGGAATGTGCGGACTACTATCCAGAATGTCCAGATCGTTGACACGGATGCCGCCAATAACACGATTGCGGTTAGAGGCGCTATTCCCGGAGCGAACGGCACGTATCTTATTATTCGGTACGCTAAAAAGAAACCTCTTGCGCCGCGTAGCACGAGTTCTGTCATCCCCGCGAAAGCGGGGATCCAGAATGGAAAAGAATAGATAGATTCCCGCTTTCGCGGGAATGACGACGAAAGACTCAAAGAACGATGAAAAGAAATAAAGAGCGGAAAATAAAAGAGTTTAACACGAGGCTGGATGTTTTTGGTCTGGATGGCAAGGCCGTTGGTAAAATACAGCTGGATGAAAAGGTGTTTGACGGTCATGTTAATCAAACGCTTCTTTATGAGGCGAAGAAGATGTATGAAGCGAATAGCCGCAGGGGAACCGCTTCGTCTAAGACGAGGAGCGAGGTTTCAGGAGGCGGAGCAAAACCATGGAAACAGAAAGGCACCGGTCGGGCCAGAGTAGGGTCCTCCAGAAATCCTATCTGGCGTCACGGCGGCGTGGCCTTTGGGCCGAGACCGCGTGATTTTTCGTATTCCATGCCGAAAAAAGCGCTGAAAAAAGCGTTGATATCCGGTTTGAACGCCAGGCTGTCCGAAAAAATGGTAAAAGCGGTGGTAGAGATCAAGCTGGATAAGCCTAAGACAAGTGCGTTCAAAGCGATCCTGGATAATCTGAAAGTGGAAGGAAAAGTGCTTGTTGTGGTCGAGTCCATTTCCAGGGATGTAAAACGTTCTTCAGGGAACCTGAAACGGGTGAGCCTGAAAGAGGGAAAGAATATAAATGTGAGAGATGTTTTGTTGAACGGGTGCATTTTGGCGGAAAAAACGGCGCTTGAAAAATTGGGTGAAAAATTAAAATGAGAACGACACACGATGTCATAAAAAATATATTACGGACCGAAAAAGGGTCAAGGATGGGTTCGCAGAACAAGCACCTGTTCAAGGTTGATAAACGATCCAACAAGGTGGAGATAAAAAAAGCTGTGGAGGAGATTTACAGCGTTAAGGTGGATAAGGTCCACGTGATGAACATCAAAGGAAAAAAAAGACGGGTAAGGCTTCACGAGGGTATGACGGCCTCGTGGAAAAAGGCCATTGTGACGCTGAAATCCGGAAGCACGATAGAGGTAACATAACACATGGGCATAAGAAAATATAAAGCGATGACACCCGGCACCCGCGGCGGGAACGTTTCTGATTTTAGTGATATCACAAAAAAACGTCCGGAAAGATCTCTCACGAGAGCGCTGCGGAAAACGGGCGGAAGAAATAATCGCGGCCGTATAACCACGAGGGGCATAGGGGGCGGTCACAAGAGGCGGTATCGTCTCGTGGATTTCCGTTACATGAAAAAAGGCATTTCGGGGATTGTTGCGGCGGTGGAGTATGATCCGAACCGTTCGGCGCGTATCGCGCTCGTGAAGTATGAAGATGGGCAACTGATGTATGTGATCGCGCCCGCGCAGCTCAAGGTCGGCGGCGCAATTCAGTGCGGTCCCACGGCGAAGATAGAGATAGGGAATTCAATGCCGCTCAAAAATGTTCCTCTTGGGGCGGAAGTTTATTGTATTGAAATGGAACCGGGTTGCGGCGCGAAAATAGCCAGATCAGCGGGCAATGGCGCCATGGTTGATGCAAAGGACGGAAAAAACATACACCTGCGCATGCCGAGCGGGGAAGTCCGGCTGGTTAACGAGGGATGTTACGCTTCGATCGGAAAAGTGGGAAACGCCGAACATGAAAATATCTCTTTAGGAAAAGCCGGCAGATCAAGACATCGCGGAAGACGACCGAAATCCAGAGCCGTGGCAAAAAACCCGGTTGACCACCCCATGGGTGGCGGTGAAGGAAAATCCTCCGGCGGAAGGCATCCTTGTACGCCGTGGGGTAAGATCACCAAGGGGTTAAAGACGCGGAAAAAGAAGAAAGCGTCAAGCAGTAAGATAATCAAACGGAGGAAGTAAAATATGTCGCGTTCTACCAAAAAAGGCCCTTTTGTGGACGATAGTCTCATGAAAAAGGTGCGAAAAAGGGCGGAAACCGGCAGCAAGAAGCCGATAAAGACCTGGTCCAGAAGGTCCGTTGTATTGCCTGATTTCGTAGGATTGACAATTTCCGTGCATAACGGAAAAACCTTCATCGCTCTGTTCATAACGGAGAACATGGTAGGTCACAAATTGGGCGAGTTCGCGGCGACGCGTAAGTTCCGCAGCCACGGGGCGGCGACGAAAGTTTCATTGGAGAAAACATAATGATCGCAAAAGCGGAAGCCAAATACGTCAGGATCTCGACACGCAAGACAAGACTGGTCGTTGACCTGGTAAGGGGCAAAACGGTTGAAGTGGCGCGGGCTATTTTGGATAACACCCCGAAGAGCGCCAGTGTGCCCATAAAGAAGGTCTTGGATTCGGCTTTTGCCAACGCAAATTTTAAGCGGCAGGAGAAACTTTTTGCTAAAGACGTGATGATCTCAACAATAATGGCAGACGGGGCTTACATGCTTAAACGTTTCAGAGCAGCGACAATGGGACGCGCCGCGCCTATAAGGCACAGGACAACGCATATCCGGATCGAACTGGATAAAGCCGTTGTGTCTGCTAATAAAAACAAAAAAGTAAAGTCAGGGAGTAAATAGCATGGGGCAGAAGGTCAATCCGATAAGTTTCCGTCTGGGAGCGGGGCGTGACTGGAACAGTCGTTGGTACGCCACGAAAGAAGAGTTCGCGGAAAAACTGCTGCAGGACACGCGAATACGCAAATTAATAGAAAAAGAGATGTTCGCGGCTCTGATATCTCATGTAGATATAATGCGCACGCGTAACCTCGTGCGTGTTGCTATTTTTTCCGGCCGGCCGGGAATACTGATAGGGCGGAAGGGTGCTCAGATCGAGCTGCTTAAAGAATCCGTGCAGAATATCATAGGGGATCGGGCAAAACTTTTTATTGATATCAAAGAGGTGGCAAATCCCGGACTGGACGCGAAGATCGTCTCTGATAATATCGCACTGCAGCTCGTGAAAAGGATCGCTTTCCGGCGTGCGATGAAAAAAACCATACAGGCGCATAAAGACGCCGGAGGAAAAGGCATAAAGATCAAGTGTTCCGGACGTCTGGGGGGCTCGGAAATAGCAAGAACTGAAGGTTATAAGTGGGGCAAGATCCCGCTACAGACAATAAGGGCCGACATAGATTACGGGTTCAGTGAAGCCCGCACCACGTACGGAATAATCGGGGTGAAGGTGTGGATCTACAAAGGTGACAAGCTGGATGCTGCCGTAGAGCCGGAAGAGGCAGACGCGGCGAAAAAGAAACAAGGGGTGCGGGGCGGCAGATAGTGCGTTAAAATTCTAAGCACTAAATCCGAAATGCTAAACAAATAACAATGATTTAAACCCCAAATTCTAAATTGTTTTGTATTTCGGGCGTTACGGTTCGTGTTAACATTCTGGTTTGGGATTTGGAATATTAAAAAATTGAGCTTTGTTTAGGATTTAGAAATTCGGATTTCGGATTTTTCGTGCACGAATCGGGTTTGCAAGAGTAAATTGGGAGCGATATCATGGCTTTAATGCCCAAGAGGGTAAAATTCAGGAAACAACAGAGGGGCCGGCGCAAAGGCACGAGTTTTTCTTCAAAACTTAATTTTGGAGAATTTGGGCTTAAGGCTTTGGCAACCGCATGGCTGACCGACAAGCAGATAGAGGCGGCAAGAGTGGCTCTCATGAGGGAGACCGGAAGAGCCGGAAAGTTGTGGATCCGGGTGTTTCCCGATAAGCCCGTGACGAAACAGGCCGCGGAAACGCGCATGGGTAAGGGCAAGGGGACTCCCGTTGGATGGGTTGCCCCCGTGAAAAAAGGGCGGATTATTTTTGAAGTGGAAGGTATTCCGCATAACATGGCCAGGGAAGCCTTTCGGTTAGCGGCACATAAGCTTCCGATGAAGACAAAATTCGTATCAAGAGGAGGACGGGCTTGAAAGCGAGCGAAATAAGGGACATGACCGTACCCGAGGTTGAACACAAGCTTTTGGCGATAAAAGAGCAGTTGTTCAAATTGAGGGCGGAGGTTACGACCGGCAGAATAGAGCGACCGAACCGTTTCTGTTCCCTGAGGCGCGATATAGCCAGATGTTACACCATTTTGAAGGAGAAGAATAGTGAAGGGCACCAGACCCAATAAAAAAGAGATAATCGGCATGGTTGCAAGCGCGAGAATGGATAAGAGTATTACGGTTGAATGGGAAACTCGTAAGAGACATCCCCTATACGGAAAATTCATAAAACAGCGCATGAAGGTCAAGGCGCATGACGCGGAAAATAGATCGAAAGCCGGGGACATGGTCCGGATAATCGAAACGCGTCCGATTTCCAAGAATAAGGCCTGGCGCCTCGTGGAAATTCTGGAAAAAAGCAGAGAGGTTGATCGGTCATGATCATAATGGGCAGCAGGTTGGATGTTGCTGATAACAGTGGCGCTAAAAAAGCCTCCATGATAGGTGTTATCGGGAGATCCGGGAAACACATGGCAACGATAGGCGACGTGATCACGTGCAATATCAAGGAGTCTACGCCCGCCGCGGAGGTTAAAAAAGGCGAAGTGGTTCGCGCCGTGGTCGTGCGGACGGCTTATCCTATATTGCGCAAGGATGGGACGGCCCTTAAATTTGATCACAACGCCGTAGTAGTAATTGATAAAGACGGAAATCCGCGCGGAACGCGCGTGTTTGGCCCGGTCGCTCGCGAACTTCGCGGGAAGAAATTCATGAAGATCGTATCTCTGGCACCGGAAGTCATTTAAGCGGGGAATGTTATGGGACATATAATAAAAAATGATACAGTAAAAGTTATAGCCGGTAAAGATAAAGGGAAAACCGGAAAAGTGTTGAGGATCATCCCTGAAAAAAAGCGCGCCATCGTGCAAGGGGTGAATTTTGCGATAAAACACCTCAAACGGACGAAACAGGACTCGGAAGGCGGTATCATGCACAGAGAGGCCTCTATCCATGTTTCGAATCTGGCCATTCTTTGCAAGGGCTGTAACCGCCCCGCCAGGACAGGCAAAGATATACTAAAAGACGGCAGCAAGACCCGTTTTTGCAAGAAATGTAAAGAGGCGTTATAAAATGACAGATAATAAAAGATCAAACACAGCACGGCTTAAAGATCTATACGAAAAGGATATTGTTCCTGCGTTGATGAAGAAATTCGGATACAAGAACAGAATGAACGTTCCGCGTCTCGAAAAGATCGTGATTAACGTAGGAATGGGGGAGATGTCCCAGCAGAAAGATTTGGTAGAGCCGTTGAGAGATGAAATTGCGTCTTTGACCGGGCAGAAACCTTCTCTGAGAAAAACCCGAAAGGCGATTTCCAATTTTAAGGTGCGTATAGGGGCCCCCGTCGGCTATAAAACAACGTTGCGAAGGGTCCGCATGTATGAATTTTTGGACCGGCTGATAAATTTTGTTATTCCGAGAATACGGGATTTTCGCGGTGTATCTGCGACATCTTTCGATCAGCAGGGAAATTATACATTAGGTATAAAAGAACAGACGATATTTCCCGAGCTGGAGCTGGACAAGGTCCCGGTAACTCACGGCATGGATATCTGTTTTGTTATGACTGGCGGTGCTAAAGAAGGATCAAAGGCGTTGCTTGAGGGGTTCGGAATGCCTTTTGAGAAGCGGTAACAGGGAAAGAAAATCATATGGCTAAGAAAGCGCTTATAGAAAAATCAAAAAGAAAACCAAAATTCTCAACACGAGTCATTACCAGATGCCAGATCTGCGGAAGAAAAAGGGGATATATGAAGCGCTTTAAATTGTGCCGTATCTGTTTCAGGGAACTGGCTTCGCGCGGTGATATCCCGGGTGTTAAAAAGGCAAGTTGGTAGAGTTCCGCGAGGAAAGCGGCAGCTCCGGAGAAAATGGTTGAGAAATGATCAGGAAGGTAATACATGAGCGTCACGGATTTAATTGCAGACCAGCTGACAGTGATGAGAAATGCCATCATGGCCGGCAAAAAAGATGTTATCATAAAGCGATCCGGTATTATAGAGGGAATCGTTGAGATAATGAAAAAAGAGGGTTTTATTGAGAACTACAAGGTTATTGAAGATACCCGGCAGGGGAAAATAAAGATATACCTGAAGAGTCTCGAGGACGGAACCCCGGTGATAAAGACACTGAATAGGATCTCGAAACCGGGCCGCCGCGCGTATCTTCCGGTAAAAAAAGTAAAAAGCGTGATGGGCGGTGTAGGGATTGCAATTCTTTCTACAAGCAAAGGTCTTTTGACCGACAGCCAAGCACGTGAGCTTGGCCTCGGCGGAGAGATCATCTGTAAGATATGGTGAAAAAGGCACGGATTAACACGGATACAGAGGGACGAGGTGATAAAATTCTAAATACTAAATCCGAAATACTAAACAAACAACAATGATTCAAATCACAAATTCCAAACCATTTCCGTATAGCTTTCGTTTAACTATTCTGGTTTGGGATTTGGGACATTAGGAATTAGTATTTGTTTAGTATTTAGATATTCGGATTTAGGATTTTCGTATATAGGAATTAGGATTTGTTTAGGATTTAGAGATTTGGATTTAGTATTTTTGCTAGTGTGAACAAAAAGGTAAAGGACAAAAGATGTCAAGAGTAGGAAGACGGCCGATTGATATTCCGGCCGGGATAAAGATTGAAATAAAAGAAACTCTGGTAAAGGTTGAGGGAAGCGGAAAATCCCTTGAACACACCGTACCTGAGGGGTTTATCGCAGAGTTCAAGGATAACCAGGTCATTATTATCAGGCCTTCTGATTCGCGGACGATGAGGGCGCTGCATGGCACGACGAGAAGCCTTATTCAGAACATGGTTACGGGGCTTAAAACCGCTTTTCAGAAGAAGCTCAAGATACAGGGCGTAGGATATAAAGCGCAGATGAAGGGAAAAACACTGGTTCTGGATCTGGGCTTTTCGCACAGTATAAATTATGTTCCGCCGGAGGATGTAATAGTGGAGATCGTGAGCCCCACAGAGATCCTGGTCAAAGGGGTGGACAAACAAAAGGTCGGTGAAGTTGCGGCTAAGATACGCCAGTTTTATCCTCCCGAACCATATAAGGGCAAGGGGATCAGGTATGAAGGCGAATATGTGAGACAGAAACAGGGTAAGAGCGTGGCTTAAGAAAGTTGCGGTGTAAAAATGGATGCGGCGAAACAAAGAAAAAGACGAAAAAGATCAATACGGAAAAAAATTTTCGGCACTCCCGAAAAACCCCGGATGTGTGTTCATAAGAGCAACCGGAACATTTATATTCAGGTAGTGGATGACGTGAATGGCAAAACGCTGTGCGGTGTATCTACCGCGACTTTGGTCTCAAAGGACAAGTCCGGCCAGTATACGCGCAAGAACGCGCATTTCGCAGAAATTCTGGGCGAAAAGATCGCGGACATCGCCGCGAAAAAGGGCATAAAAAAAATAGTGTTTGATAGATCGGGATATCAGTATCACGGGGTTGTGAAGGCTGTTGCCGAAGCGGCAAGAAAAAAAGGGATGGAATTTTAGGCTTTTCGCCAGGAGGATAGATGCAGAATAAAGAAGAAAAACCCGCTGTAACACCCGGAGAAACACCTTCCGACGCGGGACGAGAAAATAAAAATAGACCGGAAGAAAGACCGTCAAGAGGCGGGGGCGGTTTTTCAAAAAAATCCGATAAGGAATTTCCTGAACACGTCGTAAAGATAAACAGGGTATCAAAGGTCGTAAAGGGCGGCAGAAATTTTTCTTTCAGCGCTCTTGTCGTTACGGGCGATGGTAAAGGACGCGTCGGTGTGGGATTCGGAAAATCCAATGAAGTAGTGGAATCAATAAAAAAGGGCGTGGTAAAAGCGAAAAAGAACCTTGTTTTAATTAATCTGAAGGGCGATACCATACCGCATGAAGTGATGGGCAAATACAAGGCATCCAGGGTACTTTTGAAGCCGGCTTCGCCGGGAACAGGAGTAATCGCCGGTGGACCCGTGAGAGCGCTCTGTGAGGCGGTAGGCATAAAAAATATTCTCACGAAAAGTCTTGGGTCAAGAAACGCCATAAATGTTATAAAAGCCGCTCTGTGCGGGCTCCAGCAGCTGCAATTCAAGCGAAAAGGGTGCAACACAGAGGACACTGAATTATGACACTGAGGGCGCTGAGGGAAACTGAGAACACTGATTTCTGTGTTCTCAGAAGTTTCAGTGTGTTCAGTGTTGCAATGGAGGAAACTAATGGTACTTAGGATAGAAGACATCAGGAGACCGCGGGGAATAAAAAAGCCTGGTAAACGCAAAGGCCGCGGTATAGGTTCAGGGCGCGGAAAGACCAGTGGTCGTGGCCATAAAGGGGCGAAATCGCGATCCGGCGGCGGCGTATACAATCCCGGGTTTGAGGGTGGGCAGATGCCTCTGGTGAGACGCATTCCCAAGAGAGGATTCACGAACAAGTTTAGACGGGCAAAAAATGTTATAAACACAGGCACTCTGCAGAGGGTTGAGGCGATCGCGGACGGAGCGGTTATTGATAACGCTTTTTTGCTTGATGCGAGGATTATCCGGAAAAAAGGATTACCGCTCAAGGTCCTGGCAAAAGGAAGATTAGACAAGGCGATAACCGTGAAGGCCGATGCGTTTTCACTGGCGGCGAAAAAAGGCATTGAAGAAGCCGGCGGTAAAGCAATAAATAATGTCAAATGACAAAATTCAAAAAACAAAACACCAGATAAAATTTAATGTTTTGTTATTTGGATTTGGGATTTTGGATTTATTTTGGATTTTGTGCTTTGTCATTTGAGTTTAACAGTTGGTTGTCCACTGTTTTTAAGACAGGAGTAATGGGTGTTTGACGCTTTTGTAAATATTTTCAAAATTCCAGATCTGAAAAAAAAGATCCTGTTTACTCTCGGGTTGATAGCCGTATACAGGATAGGCGCTTTTGTTCCGACGCCGGGGATAGACGGTCAGCAGCTGGCGCAGTTCTTTGATAATATTGCGAAGACACAGGGCGGAACGCTGTTAGGTATAATGAACATGTTTTCCGGCGGTGCCATGCAGCGATTAACCATATTTGCTCTCGGTATCATGCCGTATATATCCGCGTCGATCATTCTACAGCTTTTGACGACGGTTATTCCGGCGCTGGAACGCCTTGCGAAGCAGGGAGAGGAAGGCCGCAAGGCCATAACCCAATATACGAGATATTGTACGATAGGTCTTGCTATCGTACAGTCCTTTTTTATAGCGTTGTGGCTGGAAAACCCCGCGCATTTCCAGGGCATGCAGATCGTCCAGTATCCGGGATTGGGTTTTCGGATATTGTCCGTCATTACGCTTACGACGGGAACGGCGTTTATCATGTGGCTTGGCGAGCAGATACAGGAAAAGGGGATCGGTAACGGTATTTCATTGATAATTACGGCCGGTATCGTTTCAAGGCTGCCGGCAGCTATTATACAGCTTGTTTCACTGGCATCTCCGGGAAGCAGTGGTGAGGCCCAGATAGACCCGTTCAAACTGGTTTTTCTTGCGCTCATGTTCGTGGGTGTTATTGTCGCCGTTGTCCTCATAACGCAGGGTCAGAGGAAGATCCCGATCCAGTATGCCAAAAGGGTTATCGGCAGAAGGGTATACGGCGGACAGAGCACTTATATACCTCTGAGGGTTAACCAGGGCGGTGTTATCCCCATTATATTCGCGCAGTCGATCATATTATTTCCGGCCACGATCGCCGGTTTTGTCCCGCACAGAACAGTGCAGACACTTGCGAGTTCTCTCATGATGGGAAGACCACTTTATTATGTGGTGTATTCGCTGCTTATATTATTTTTCTGTTATTTTTACGCGGCAATAACTTTTAACCCCATTGATATGGCAAATAACATGAAACGGTTCGGGGGGTTCGTGCCGGGAATAAGACCCGGGAAGCAAACTGCCGAATATCTGGATTTTATAATGACGCGCATAACGTTGCCGGGCGCCTTGTTTCTTACCGTCATAGCGGTTTTGCCGAGCGTGATAAACAGTCAGATCGGCATACCCTTTCTCGTAGCCAGTTTTTTCGGAGGCACCGGTCTCTTAATCGTTGTCGGAGTCATGCTGGACACGATGAGGCAGGTGGAATCGCACATGCTCACGAGACACTATGAAGGGTTCATGAAAAAAGGGCGAGTACGGGGACGGTTGGCATGACGCTGAAGAAAGAGTTTAATCTGGTTCTTTTAGGACCTCCCGGCGCCGGCAAGGGAACGCAGGCAGGTTATTTGACAAAAGCGTATCATCTGCCCCATGTTTCTACGGGAGACATGCTGCGCGAGGCCGTGAAAGAAGGCACCGAAACGGGAATAGAGGCCGAGAAGTATATGAATTCCGGGGAGCTTGTTCCCGATTCCGTCGTGACGCGTATCATGATAGAGCGGATGGCCAAGCCGGATGCTGCAGGCGGCGTGATATTTGATGGATATCCGCGAACCGTTCCGCAGGCCGGATCGCTTGATGACGCGTTGATCAAGGAAGAACGCTCTTTGAATGTTGTGCTGTATTTTGAAACAACCGAGAAAGTTGCTGTCGAGAGGCTTTCCGGACGGAGAGTTTGCGGTAAGTGCAGCAAGAACTATCACGTTACTAACATGCCTCCGGCAAAAGATGGAACATGCGACGTTTGCGGTGGAGAACTTATACAGCGGGAAGACGACAAACCGGAAACGGTAAAAAATCGGTTAGCAGTTTATAAGGAACGTACGAAAGACCTTATTGAGTATTACGAGAAAAAAGGCCTCTTAAGGGAAGTTAACGGTGATCTTCCGGCTAAACAGCTCTTTGATGATATAGACGCTCTTTTTCGTCAGGAAGGCCTGATAAATGACGGTGATAACGGATAATAAGGAAATCCGGCGAATCCGTGAAGGCGGGGAAATAATAAGAGAGATATTTTCCTGGATGAAGAAGAACATAGCCGAGGGGGTTTCCACCGCCGTTTTGGATAAGGGAGCAGAAGAGATAATCCTGGCAAGAGGCGCGGAACCGGCGTTCAAGGGATACAAGGGTTTTCCGGCGACAATATGCGCTTCCGTTAACGATGTTGTTGTCCACGGATTGCCTTCACGGAAGGCGGTTCTTGCTGCCGGGGATATAATCGGAATTGACGTCGGGGTTAAAAAGAACGGCTATTACGCGGACGCGGCGCGGACATTTAGTGTCGGAAAAATAAGCGATAGCGCAAGGCATCTGATTGATGTTACGAGAGAATGTCTTGTGAAGGGCATAGAGCAGGCCGTTGAAGGCAACAGGGTTTCGGATATATCCAATGCCATTCAGGTATTTGCCCGGAAAAAAGGTTTCAAGGAAGTCCGGATGTTTGTAGGGCACGGGATCGGAAGAAAACTGCATGAATCTCCCGAGATACCGAACTGGGGAGAGAAAGGCAAGGGACCCGTGCTCAAGGAAGGGCTTCTTCTGGCGATAGAGCCGATGATAAACGCGGGGACCAGAAAGCTTAAGGTCCTGTCGGACGGCTGGACGGCCGTGACGGTGGACGGAAAGTTATCGGCCCATTTTGAAGATACGGTCAGAGTCGGGCGCAGGAAAGCGGAGGTAATAACATGAGTCCCAAAGAAGAAGCTATTGTTGCTACCGGTGAAATATCGGAATGTCTCCCGAACGCCATGTTCAGGGTCAAGTTGGAAAACGGACATATCGTGCTTGCGCATGTTTCGGGAAAGATGCGGATGTATTTCATCAGGATCGTTCCGGGAGACAAGGTGACAGTTGAACTTTCCCCGTATGATCTGGGCAGGGGAAGAATAACGCAAAGAGAGAAGTGATCATGAAAGTCAGACCGAGTATAAGAAAAATGTGCACGAAGTGCAAGATCGTAAAACGAAAAGGTGTTGTGCGGGTGATCTGCCAGGACCCAAAGCACAAGCAGCGGCAGGGATAGAGTTGATATATAGTGAACAGTGATCTGTGATCAGTGAGTAGTGATCAGCCAGAAACAACATATGGGGCAAAAAACAAAGAATACTTAAACGTACAGATCACAGATCACTGATCACTGTTCACAGATCACTAAATATTGCGACACAAAGAGGAGTAACACATGCCGAGGATCATTGGGGTTGATGTACCGAAAGAAAAACGGATAGAGATAGCGCTGACCTATGTTTTTGGGATAGGGAGAACGGTTTCAAACGCAATACTGAATGAGGCCGGGATCTCTCCCGATAAGAGGGCGAAGGACCTGGATGACAAGGAACTCACGTCTATCACGCGCATTATTCAGGAAAGATATCAGGTTGAGGGAGACCTTAGGCGGCTCGTTACGGGTAACATAAAGCGGCTGATGAGCGCAGGAACGTACAGGGGGATGCGGCATAAAAGAAACCTTCCCGTGAGAGGGCAGAGGACAAAAACGAATGCCAGGACTCGAAAGGGGCCTAAAAAAACAGTAGGGGCCTTCAAGGATAAAGCAGCCAGAAAGCCCGCAAAACCGAGTGAAGAATAACGGGGTGAACCCCGGCAGGAAAGGAAACCGTGCAAAAAAGGCCGAAGACAAAAAAGCGTAAGAAAATAATAAGAAAAGTATCCGCCGGAAAGGTATACGTCCATGCGACGTTCAATAATACCATAGTGACCGTAACGGACACTATGGGAAAGACCCTGTGCTGGAGTTCGCCCGGCATGGTTGGTTTCAAGGGATCCAGAAAATCCACCCCCTTTGCAGCAACGGTGGCGGCAAAAGACGCGGTCAGGAAGGCGAAGACATTTGGAATAAAGGACGTAGAAGTATTTCTCAGGGGGCCCGGTTCAGGCAAGGAAAGCGCCGTGAGAAGCATCAGATCCGAAGGCCTTAACGTGCGGACCATAATAGACCTGACACCGACCCCGCACAATGGATGCAGGCCGAAGAAAAGGAGAAGAGTATAATGGCAAGACAAGTGGCGGCATCCTGCCGGCTTTGCCGCAGAGAGAGCGAGAAATTGTTTTTAAAGGGAGTAAGATGCGTCTCTGACAAGTGCGCTTTTGTCAGGAGGGAATACGCGCCCGGGCAGCACGGCCAGAAAAGAAAACGGAGAAAGTCCTCGGAATATGAAGCCCAGCTGAGAGAGAAACAAAAGGCCAAAAGATCATACGGCATTCTTGAACGGCAGTTCAGAAACTATTTCAAAAAGGCCGAGAGGGCAAGAGGATCAACAGGAGAGATGCTTCTGCAATTGCTGGAACGGCGGCTTGACAATGTAGTTCAAAGATCCGGTTTTGCCGTAAGTCGTTCTTCAGCGCGGCAGCTCGTGACTCACGGGTTTGTGAAGATAAACGGCCGAAAGGTCAATATCCCGTCTTATCTCGTGAAGACCGGGGATAAAATAGTGTTAAAAGGAAAAGAAAAACAGCTGAAAGCCATCAGGGAAACCTCAAAGATGCTTGAAGAGCGGGGAACCCCGGAATGGCTTAAGGTCTCGCCGGAAGATCTTACCGCGGAAATAAAACGGCTGCCGATAAAGAAAGATATCGGAATGGTCATAGAGGAAAGCCTGATCGTTGAATTATATTCAAAATAATCAGTTGCATTTTGTAAGTGTTGAATAGAACAGGGGTTACGACGAAGGAGGGATGCGCGCGATGGGAATGAAATTGAAGAACTTTGAGTTACCCAAGCAAATAATCTTTAACGAGAAAACATACACTCCGACTTACGGGCAAGTTGTTGCGGAACCTTTTGAAAAAGGATACGGCGTGACGATAGGGAATTCACTGCGAAGGGTTTTGCTCTCGTCTGTGGAGGGAACGGCAATAACGCGTGTCAAGATTGAAGGGGCGCTTCACGAATTTTCGACCATTCCGGGAGTATATGAAGACGTATCGCAGATAGTAATGAACCTCAAAGGGCTGGTGCTGCGGTCACACTTCAAGACCCCAAAACCGATATTTCTGAGCGTGAAGAAAAAAGGAGAGGTCAAGGCGAAAGACATCAAGACCGATGAAACGGTTGAAATAGTGAATCCGGAACACCACATAGCGACGTTGACGGAAAACACCACTTTTGAAGTTGAAATGCGAGTTGAACGCGGCCGGGGATATGTTCCGTCAGAGAGGAACAAGAACGGGGATAGTCCGGCAGGCATGATCGCCATTGACTCCCTGTTCTCTCCGGTGAAAAGAGTGAATATAAATGTTGAGAATACAAGAGTGGGACATATTACCGACTATGACAAGCTTATTCTTGATATATTCACGAATGGCAGCATGGAACCGAAGGAGGCGCTTTTATACGCCTCCAATGTGCTTCAGAGGCATCTTGATGTTTTTGTGGGTATAGGAAAATTAACGGAAGAGATAGAGGAAAAAGAAGAGGAATCCAGAGAGAAAACGGAACTCCGGAATAAATTGACTAAACCTATTTCCGAGCTTGAATTATCCGTGAGAAGCTCAAATTGTCTGGCTGACGCGAATATCCGGACGATCGGAGATCTCGTGAGAAGGAAAGAGGCGGAAATGCTCAAGTATAAGAATTTCGGAAAGAAATCATTGAATGAGATCAACAGCGTTCTCTCTTCGATGGGACTGCATCTTGGTCTGGAGCTGGACGATGACGGGGAAGAGGAGGCGTAGACGGTAAAATGAGACATCGCAAGAAAAAGGGAAGGCTTTCAAGAAACACGGCCTGGCGGAAAGCCACGCTCAAGAGTCTCGCTAATGATCTTTTCAAGCATCAGCGGATAGAAACCACGATGGCCAAGGCGCGTGCTTTGCGAAGTTTCGCGGAACCGCTGATAACGCTGGCGAAAAAAAGCCCCGGTTCGATAATCGCGATGCGCCGGGCGTTCCAAAAACTCTCCGATAAAGATACCGTGAAAAACCTGTTTACCAACCTGGCGCCTTTATATAAAGACGTGAACGGCGGATACACGCGTATAATGGCATTTGGGGACAGAAGAGGTGATGGCGCGCGCATGGCTATCATGGAACTGACAAAGAGAACCATCTCGGATGAAGAACTTTTAGGCATCGATACAAAAGAGAAAGAAAAGAAGCGGAAACCGAAAGCGCAAAAGGGAAAGAAAGAAGAACGGGAAAAGACAAAAACCGTTCATCCCGCCGCAAAAACGGAAGAAAAAGATAAACATTCCGCCATCGACGTCAAAAAAGAAAAAGCGAAAACGGAACGGGAAAAGGTCACGAAGAGAGGTTTTTTTAAAAGGTTCCAGAGAAAATCCATCGGATAACGATCACCGATTTTCCCGCCAAAGGCAGACCCGCCTCCGGCGGGCTTGTCTGCCGCAGATCAAAGGGTTTTACACCTACCACGTGGAGAGTGCAGCATGGGGTCAGCTCTTACGCCGATGATGCGGCAATATCTGGATATCAAGCAGCAGCATACCGATTCTATTCTTTTCTTCCGACTCGGCGATTTCTATGAGATGTTCTTTGATGATGCCGTCGAGGCCACGCGCATACTTCACATCACGCTTACTTCCAGAGGTAAAGATAAGGATAAAAAAGTGCCGATGTGCGGCATTCCTTATCACGCCGCAGACAACTACATCGCACGACTTATAAAACACGGAAAAAAAGTCGCTATTTGTGACCAAATGGAAGCGCCTGTCGCGGGCAAAAGCATTGTTCGCAGAGAGGTCACGCGGATAGTGACGCCGGGGACGGTTACGGCAGATACCCTTCTGGAAGGGGCGGTAAACAATTATATTCTTTCACTCAGCGTATCGGGCGCGAAATTCGGCATTGCGTACGCGGACATATCAACCGGCGAATTCTGCGTCATGGAGTTTGACAACAAAGAAGACCTTTTTGCTGAACTCTATAAGATCTCACCTGCAGAATGTCTGGTTTCCGAAAGTTTCCACAAAAATAAAGATTTCCATGAATTTAACAAGGCAAACCTCGGCGTGGTGACCGTGAACGACGACTGGATGTTTGATCATGAATTGTCCCTGAAGGAGATTAAACGTCATTTCGCGGTGGAAAGTCTTGAAGGATTTGGATGCTCCGAATTGAACGCCGCGGTGGAAGCCGCCGGCGCGCTTTTAAAATATCTGAAGAACACGCAGAAAAACCGCCTGGGGAATATAGACGTTATATCCACGCGCCGCGCCGATCACTTCATGGCCATGGATCGGAATTCTCACCGCCACCTGGAACTTATACGGAACCAGGAGGACCTATCCGTCAGGGGGACGCTCTTTGAGGTTCTTGACGGGACAAAAACCCCGATGGGAAAAAGAAAACTTAAAGAATGGATATTGAACCCTCTTACAAGCGTTGATGAAATAAAGAACCGCTTGGACCTCGTGCAGTATTTTTACGACAACACGTCCTGCCGCCGCAAAGCAAGAGAACTTCTCAATGACATGTATGATATAGAACGGCTTTCCGGCCGGGTAAATATGGGCATGGCCAACGCCAGAGACATGACGGCGCTTGGGGCCTCTCTCAAAAATGTCGGCCGGATGCGGACCGGTTTTTCCGGAAAAATACCGCCGGGGCTGCAGGACATTATAACGGATCTGGATGATTTCAGCGATGTGATAAAATGGATAGACGACTGTCTCGTGGTATCGCCCCCGGCGACTTTGCATGAGGGCGGGCTGATTAAAGAGGGGTATTCTCCGGAGATTGACGAGTTGAGACGTTTGGTGGATGGAGGAAAGGACTGGGTCGCGGATCTTCAAAAAAGTGAGATCAAGCGGACGGGGATAAACTCTCTCAAGGTAGGGTTTAACAGTGTGTTCGGGTATTATATTGAAGTTACCAGGGCCAATCTGGACGCCGTTCCGTCCGATTATGTGCGCAAGCAGACCCTCGTGAACGCGGAACGGTTTATCACTCAGGCGCTGAAAGAGCAGGAATCAAAGATAATAGGGGCCTCCGAGCGCGCGAGGGTCATGGAATATGAAGTGTTCTCTTGCCTGCGTGACAAGGTAGGGACCGAGATTGAACGATTAAAAAGAACGGCCCGCCGCGTTGCCGAAACAGATGTTCTTTCAAATCTCGCGGAAAGCGCCGTCGTGAACCGTTACTGTCGTCCGGAGATGAATACCGGCAGCGGCATGAGCGTTGTTGAGGGTCGTCATCCCGTTCTTGAAAAAATACTGAAAGACAAGGCGTTCGTGCCGAATGATCTTTCCATGAACAACGATGACAAAAGGGTTTTCATAATAACCGGATCTAACATGGCGGGCAAATCCACATTCATACGGCAGATGGCGCTTATTATCATAATGGCCCAGATGGGGAGTTTTGTTCCGGCCTCTTCCGCGGAAATCGGGATAGTGGACAGGATCTTCACGCGTGTCGGCGCTTCGGACAGATTATATCACGGCATGAGCACGTTCATGGTGGAGATGCTGGAGACGGCTAACATACTTAACAATGCTGCCGGGAAAAGCCTTATTATCCTGGATGAGATCGGAAGGGGAACGAGCACATTTGACGGCGTAGCCATTGCGTGGGCGACGGTTGAATTCATACACGGGCATCTTCCGGGCGCAAAGGCGATGTTCGCCACGCATTATCACGAACTCACGGAATTGGCGGATGTCATGCGCGGGGTTAAGAACTATCATCTTGCGATCAAGGAATGGTGTGATGAGATCATATTTCTTTATAAGGTGACCGAGGGGAGCTGTGACGAAAGTTTCGGCATACACGTTGCGCGTCTGGCCGGCATGCCCAGGGCCGTGATCACGCGAGCGCGTGAGATCCTGGATAATCTGCAGAAGGATTCTACCACGGGCAATATCCGCATGCGTTTTTCAAAAAAGAAAAAAACACAAAATGACCAACTAAATTTTTTCAACGCCGAACAAAAAGAACACCCTGTTATCGGGAAGATCAAAGGGCTGGACACTGACAGTCTGACGCCACTTGAGGCGTTGAAAAAACTGGCAGACCTTAAGCGCGAAGTTGGGGACGGAGATTAGTGATCAGTGATCTGTAATCTGTGATCAGGCAGAAACGACGGGCGAAGTAATGTCAAATGACAAAGCACAAAATCCAAAATAAATCCAAAATCTCAAATTCAAATAATAAAACATTGGTTTTTCTGTTTTTGAATTTTGTTATTTGAGCTTATTTTGTGCTTTGAATTTTGTCATTTGGATTTTACAGTTCACTACTCACAGATCACTGTTCACTACAATGGGAGCTAAACATGATAAGTATACTCAGTGACGCCGTTATCGGTAAAATTTCTGCTGGGGAAGTCGTGGAACGCCCGGCATCTGTCGTCAAAGAACTGGTGGAAAACGCGATTGACGCCGGCTCAAAGAGCATTGAGATAGAACTGAGCGCTGCGGGACAGGACCTCATCAGGGTTGCGGATGACGGGGAGGGCATGACGCCGGAAGACGCGAAAATGGCATGCGGACGTTATGCCACGAGTAAATTGCGGAGTATTGATGATCTTGAGAAAATATCTACCCTGGGATTCAGGGGGGAAGCGCTTTCAAGTATAGCCGCCGTTTCACAGACGGAGGTCACGACCCGGACGGCGGCGGCCGGCTCAGGTGTATACGTTTATCTTGAGGGCGGCCAGATGTTGAAGACGCGCCCGGCGGCGCGCACGCCGGGAACGACGGTGGAGATCAGAAACCTTTTTTATAATGTTCCGGCTCGCCGGAAATTTCTGAAAAAAGGATCCACGGAGCTGGCCGCTATCGTGGATGTCGTCGGAAGATTTATCATAGGGCATCCGGATATTGAGTTCAGGTTAACGCAGGACGGAAGACGCCTTCTGGACGGCGCAAAAAACGCGGACATGAAAGAAAGAATACGGCTGGTGCTCGGCGGAGATATTTCCGACCACATGGTAGAAATAACGCATTCTTTTGAAGAATATGAGATCAGCGGATATGTGAGCAGTCCTTCGCATACCAGAAAAGACCGCCGCGCCCAGATGTTTTTCGTCAACAAAAGATTTTTCAGGAGCAACGTCATCAATGACGCTGTTTATGGGGCTTATAGGAGCCTTCTGGAGAGAGGGCGATACCCTGCCGCCGTGCTTTTTCTGAAGGTTTCCCCGAGCGCGGTTGATGTAAACGTGCACCCGACGAAACTTCAGGTGAAATTTGACGATGATAAGACAGTAAGAAGCCTTGTTGTAGGGGCAATAAAAAATAAATTCAATGAGATTCGCAGAACGGTCCCCCAGGTTTTACCCTGCGGCCCGGAAGACGGCATTTTAGCGCCGGACGGCATGTTTGCGGAAAACGACGAGGTCCAGAGCGAATTCGGGTATAACCTGCGGAAAGGCCCGTTTCAGATGAAAGGGATCGCTTCTTTTTCCCGGGATGAAGACCGCTTTCTCGCAGAAGGGGCCGGTTTGTTCCAGATAGGCGCCTGTTACATCGTGCAATTGGCCCCGGATGGTATTACGATCACGGATCAGCATGCGGCGCATGAGAGGGTGCTGTATGAATTTTTCACGAGGGCCACGGAGGAAAATCCGCCGGAGACGCAGAACCTTCTCTTCCCGGCGCGTATAGATCTTTCTGCCGGCGAAGCGGTCATCATGGAAAAAGTAATAGGGGATTTCAGAAATCTCGGTTTTCATATTGAACCGTTCGGAGGAAAAACATTTATAGCCCAGGCAGTGCCCGCCATCTTGAAGGATAGGGACATAACCACGGTCATACATGATATCCTTGCGGATCTGGCATCGCGCGACCTCGCGCGAATGAACCTTTCTGAGGAGCTTGTCAAGATGACGTCCTGCCGCGCGGCAATAAAATCCGGCGATGCAATGGAGAAAGAAGAGATGATCTCGCTCCTGGATCAGCTCAGCAGGTGTTCCCTCCCCTTCACCTGCCCCCACGGCCGCCCAACAACAACAACAATAACGATCGAAGAGTTGGAAAAACGCTTCCACCGAAAATAATGGGGGACATGTCATTTGGGGACACCCCTCCCGCACAAAAAAACACCGTTTTTGAACATTTTCTTAAACAGGACAAACCATTATGGACAAAAAAACAGCAAACAGAATATACAAGGCGCTTGAAGCGGAATATCCCGAAGTCACCACCGCGCTGAAACACGCGAACGCCCTGGAGATCCTCGTGGCGACGATATTATCCGCGCAGTGTACGGATAAACGCGTTAACATGGTCACGGAATACCTTTTTAAAAAGTATAAAAAAGTGGCGGATTACGCGGACGCGAAAAGATCAAAATTTGAAGAGGAAATAAGGTCAACAGGTTTTTACCGGAACAAGGCGAAAAACATCATCGCCGCCGCTAAAATGATCAGCCGCGATTTCGGCGGAAAAGTCCCCGACAACATGAACGACCTTGTGACTTTGCCCGGCGTGGCGCGTAAGACCGCGAATATAGTCCTCTTTCACGCCCACGGCAAAAACGAGGGTATAGCCGTAGATACCCACGTGCGCCGCCTCAGCGGCCGCCTGGGCCTTACAAAGCACACAGATCCGGTCAAGATAGAACGTGATCTCATGGCGCTTTTTAACAGGCGGAAATGGGGCGATCTGTCAAACCTTCTAATATCCCACGGCCGCAAGTTCTGCACAGCGCGCAAGCCCCGCTGCTCTGAATGCTTTCTCCACAAACTCTGCCCCCGCATTGGCATCAACACATAACCGTAGACATTAATTAACAAATTCTTCCAGCCCATTTTTCCGGCCCGGGACCGTTCCGGCCCGGGACCGGAAATAAAGGACCGGAAATAAAGGTGGGACCGTTCCGGTCGGACCGTTCCGGTCCCGGGCCGGAAGTTAGGGTAGAAACTGCTCAAAGCGGTGGATTTTTGTGCGGGAGGGGTGTCCCCAAATGACATGTCCCCCGCAAGCAAGCTTGCCAGTCAATTCTTCGTATTGTGCGTGGTTGACCTATTGGCTAGCTCCCATGTGTGTTAATGTCTAAAAAGGTGGTTATTTTATGGACTTATGTGCTGGAATTTGTTAATATGTGTTTTAAGTTAGACTAATAAAATGGTAAATGTGAGTATCTTTGGAGGGGGAAAAATGGGAAATATGTTCACACGCAGAATAGTATCTATAGCCATGGCCTTATGCCTGGTAACAAACGGCATAGTGACCGCCTACGGCGACATCGTTGTTTCCGTTAGAGACGCTTGTCTCGGGCCTGAGCTTGTTTTCGGTAAGGCCATCGGGGTGGATCCATATAATCATAAGTTCGCCGCCCTTGCTATGATCGGGCTTCAGGGAGAGCTGCATAAACTTGACGGAAGAACTCACGCTATTAACGACGTGAGTGATCTGGACGCGATCAGAAAAGTCATCAGCTCCTCCAAGCGTTCTACCTACAAGAGTTGGAACGAAGCTACGGAAAATGACCCGGCCGAGGTAAAGTGTTATTTTCGGGATATCCAACATGTCGCAGGATCTGTATTTTCAGTGCCGGTTCACGTCAAGAAAAGTGGTTCAGGCGCGCGGCAGAATTATCTTCTGGCTTTTTCCACGAAAAAGGACGCGAACGGCGGTTTTCCCGCCGCGGTATGCACTGAAGACCAGCTGCGAGAAGTGCAGGAAGGCGCGCAGGAGTCGGGTGCAATATTTTCTTCCGCAGAAAAAGGCCTATCCGCCGTGGAAAGATACCGTCAACATGAGCGATTTGACAAAAACGTTATCGAGTGGGCGCATAAGCAAGATCTTGCGGTGGAGATAGACGCGCAAGAGCATATTGACGCGATTCTGAAGGAAGCTGATATAACCGTTGAAAATAAAGATAAACTTACACAAAACAGAAAATTTTATGTGATCTCGTATCGTCCCGGGGATGCGTGCGAAAAACGTATTAAGGGAAATAAGATTACCGCTGTCGATAAGGACGGCAAGAGCCGTGAAGTTCCGGCGTACGCTCATTCAAGCGCTTACGCTACATATGTTTTTCTGCCGGAAGGGGCATCTGACACGGTACTGCGCGAACGTCTTGCGCACGAAGTGGGCGTTATGTTTGGCTGTCCGGTTGAATCCTTTGACGGCGATCTCCCCGTTAACGAGATTGATGTACGATACAGCGCGACGAAGGAACGCGGGATCAATCTGGTGCTTTTGGGGCCGAACGGCGCAGGCAAGGGAACGCTGGCCATCGTTTTGGCAGAGACCTATGGTTTATTACATGTCTCCACCGGCGATATGTTGCGGGCGGCCGTTGAGGAAGGCAGCGAGATCGGGTTAGAGGCCCAGAGATATATGGATGCCGGGGAGCTTGTTCCCGATCCTATCGTTGAGAGTGTCTTGATCGATCGGATAATCAAGCTGGACGCGGCACGAAGCGTGATGTTTGACGGATATCCGCGGACCCGTTCGCAGGCTGAATCTCTTGATAATGAGTTGAAGAAAAGAGGACGTTCTCTGGACGCTATTCTGTATTTTGAAACAACCGAAGAAGTTATTGTCCAGAGACTCTCCGGACGATTGGTATGTAGGGAATGTGGTAATATTCATCACATCTCGGGCGCCACGGCACCGAAAGAAGCGGGAATATGTGATAGCTGTGGCGGCAAGCTTTTTCAAAGAGATGATGATAAACCGGCGACAGTAAAGAAACGGCTGTCTGTATATAGGGAAAAAATAGCGGGTCTTCTTGAATACTATAGGAAAGAAGGTCTTTTGAGGGGCGTTAACGGTGATCTTCCTGTCGAGGAACGCTTTGATGCGGTGGCTGCCATTTTTCGGCAGGAAGGTTTGGGAAGATCTTCGGCAAAATCCTTCACGGTCATAGATCTGGATGAGAATCTGTTGACGAGAGATTATGCCGCAGGGCGTTCTCATGAACGGGACAAGGGAATGTTTGAGGCGCATTATTCGGAGCTG
>JBDRNI010000041.1:0-3457 GCA_043811335.1 Candidatus Omnitrophota bacterium
CCTGAAACAGATGTTTCTCTTGAACGCGAGGCTTGTTTTTACCTTTCCGCGCGCGTTCGCCATGCGGTGGGGAGCGTTATTATGGCGGCATCCGTTCTTTTCCCTAAAACTGATAGCCGGTCATGTGAAGAGGTTTTTTTGAAATGAACAAGAAAATACTTCTCTTGAATCCTCAATTTGATGTTTTCGGCCATAAATTGATACGTGCGTCTTTTCCTCTTGGGTTGTGTTATCTGGGAACAGCACTCAGGAACAGAGGATATGATGTGCGTGTTATTGATGCGTTTATAGAAGACGTGCAGAAGAGAAAACTTGCCGAGAAGAATATAATGCGGGTCGGAGCGCGCAGAGAACATATTGAGGATATGATCCGGGATTTTATGCCCGATGTGCTCGGCATATCATGTAATTTTCATACACAATTCGCCGCTGCGATGGAGATTGCCGAAACCGCCAAAACGCGTTGTGGCGTGAAGCAAGTGATCATGGGCGGCAGTTACGCTTCCGCGGTCTCGGACCGTGTGATGAAGTTACCTTTTGTGGATTATGTGATTATCGGAGAAGGAGAGAAGACATTTGAGAGATTATTGCATAATATTTTTGAGGGAACGCCGACCGAAACTGCCCGGCTTGATGGTATTGCGTACCGTTCAGGAGAAGGAAAAATATGCATTAATCCTAAATCTGATTTTCTTCGGCCGGAGGAATTTATTATACCTGATAGAGATTTTTTGCCGGTGGAAAAATATATAAAAATGAACAGGCCGCACAGTATCCTGACAAAAGGAAAACGCGTGCTGGAGATGCTGACGTCAAGAGGATGCGACTCATCATGCACTTTTTGTCTGACAAATAAGACGCAGGGGCATTTCAGGGGGGCATCTCCCGAAAATGTGATCAAGGAACTCAAGTTACTTAAGGAAAAATATGATATAGATGAAGTTCAGTTTATAGACGATAATTTGACCTCTGATAAGGAAAGAGCCGAAAAAATCTTCGGCATGATGAGGGATATTCGCATGAATCTCAACTGGTGCGCGCCAAACGGCATCAGCTTGGCCACGCTTGATGAAGGTTTGATAAAACTGATGAAACAGAGCGGATGTTATATGGTTGTGCTTCCGATCGAAAGCGGGAGCCAGCGCGTTGTTACGCATCTCATGAAAAAACCCCTCGTATTGGACAAGGTTCGTCCTGTTGTTGGACATCTCAGGAAACACGGAGTTTCCGTTGAGGCCTTTCTGGTCATCGGCATGCCCGGAGAAACGTTTAGTGACATAAAAAAGACGTTTGATCTTGTGTTTGATCTTGGTATATTTAGGGCGCATTTTAATTATGCCATGCCGATACCGTCAACGGGTTTATATGCTGAGAGCCAACGCCTTAAAAAAAGAGGCCCTCGTTTACCCGATGGTATTTCCGAACGAGTGGACGATGTTGCTGCTGAACGTTATTTTGATTACAGAGTTCCCGTTATTTCTACGAATGAATGGACTAACCTGGAGCTGAAAAAATACGTCTCCGGAAAAATCCGCAATTTTTATCTGCGATATCTTATTTTTAGGCCGCAGCTTTTTATTAAAGAGGTCATAAGGGTGGCGCGAAAACGCGGGGTATTTTTTGAAGTTGTCAGGTATTATCTGGCCTGCATGCTAAAAGGATGACATATGAGTGTTTTAAACCGGATGAACGAAATGAGGCTTGATCTTAGTCTCTTGATGAAGATCATATCGGCCAGGGTGTTCAAGAAGAGAACGCCGCTTTTTGTCAATCTCATGATTACAAATAGGTGTAACATGAAGTGTATTTATTGCGTGGTGAAATGCAATGAGTTGTCTGTTCGGGATATGCCGTTGGGGGACCTATTACGGATAGTGGATGAATTACATGCTTTGGGCACGCGGTATATCTCTATTCAGGGCGGTGAGCCGCTACTCAGGAACGATATAGGCACAATAATAGATTATATAAACCACAAGGGCATTATTACCGAGCTGATAACGAACGGTTTGTTGGTCAAGGAGAAGCTTGAGGAATTGAAAAAGGTAAGACGACTGTGTGTGAGCCTTGACGGCCGTGAGGAATATAATGACCTGAATCGGGGAAGTGGGACATACCGGCGTGTGATGGACAATCTGGAGCATGCCGTGGAAAACGGACTGAATATTTACCGTATAGAAGCGACATTTACGAGAAATAACGCCGATTTGGATAATCTAAGGTTTTTATCGGGATTGGCGAAAAGGTTTGATTGCATGCTGACGCCGTTCCCCGGCTTAATAACGCATTATAATGCTTCCGGTGAATTTCGCGCCGTGGCTTTACAAGAACGCAGTGAACTGATTGAATTCTGGAAAAAAGTGGCGTTACTGAAAAGGGAAGGCCATGTGATACATTTTAACGACGATATTATTGAAAACGTGGTAAATATGCCGGATACGGTGCATGAGAAGTATGATGAAGTGGCAACGAGAAAACTCGGTCTTCCTTTCTGCACCTTCGGGCGGATATCTTGCTATATTGATACAGACGGTGAGATGTATCCATGTGTGCCGCTGTTCGGCCTGAAGGGCTGTAATATCTATGAGAACGGGGTAGAAAAATGTTGGGAGTCATTTGGTGATCTGTCATGCCGCTATTGTTTTGTCGGAGGTTTTTGTTCGTTTGCCAGGATAAATATTAAGGCCGTGGCGCATCTGGGACAAAATTACGCGAAGTATCTCACGAAGAACTTAAAAAATAAAAAGAGGGAAAGAAAGTCTCTTTCATGAAGTTTCTGTTTGTCAATCCTCCTGTGCAGAACAGCTATAGTTTTTCATTTATCCCGCACGGCTTGCTGGAGGTGATCAGTATTCTCAGGCATCAGGGGCATGAGATTTTACTCATGGATTTAATGAATCATGGCAAGAATCAATTTTCAAAAAAAGACCTCAATTTTATCCGGCAAAACAGTTTTGACGCGATTCTCCTCGGAGGATATATCCATCAGTTATATTCCATCAAGCAGTTGATCCGGACAATAAGAGAGATAAAGAGAGACGCTTTTATTGTTACCGGAGGGATTGGTTATCATGGGATATTCCGCGAAGCCATGGAGTATACGTCCTGCGATCTTCTGGTCTGTTGTGAAATGCAGCCGGTAGCGGAAGACATTTGTAGATTTATCCGTTCCAGAAAGACAAACGATCTTCCGGGAGGGGTCTTATACAAGGATGAAAAGGGCGCAGTTCACGGGGATTCGTTGCAGGAGAAGATAACGGATCTTGATAGTTTGCCTCTTCCATATTATGGTCTTTTTGACGCGGATAATATTTTCAGGAAATCTTTTTCCGGATTTAACCGCGAAATTTCCGTAGATATGTACACGTCAAGAGGGTGCCCGTTCCGATGTAACTATTGCGTGAATTCACATCCCGATTTTGGAAATCGCTCAAGATACAGATTTAAAAAAACCGGG
>JBDRNI010000042.1:0-2345 GCA_043811335.1 Candidatus Omnitrophota bacterium
CTCCGGTGATAGGCCGGGCAATGGATTTACTTCAAGCATAAATATCCTGTCATGCCTTGATATCCTGAAATCTATTCTGGCGATGTCCCTGCACCCGAATTCCCTAAACGCCGAAACGGCATAATGTCTTATGTGCTTTTCAAGAAGTTGGCTTATATCCGGCGGCGCCACATAATCAACCAGCTTCGCCCAGTTTCTTTTTGTTTCAAGGGAATAAAAAAAGTCGCTTTCCGGGTTAATCTTGTTCACTATCTCCATCAAGCCGAGAACCTGCGGCGGATCATTTCCCATAACGCCTACCGTGATTTCTTTTCCTTCAACATATTCTTCGACTAACACCGGCGTATCAGGATATTTTTTAAATAAAAACCTGACATTTTTCTCCAATTCACTTTCATGAAACACTTTTGACGAGTTATATATGCCTTTACTTGAACCTTCCCACACAGGTTTGGTTATCAGAGGATAACAAAGCCTGTTTTCCGTCAGAAAGAGATCGTCGATTTTCTTAATGGTTTTGAAACGCGGCGTGGGAATTCCGGAATGAAAAGCGACCTTTTTTGTTATGGCCTTATCTAAAGTTAAACCAAGCGTCAACGGATCGGATCCGGAATAAGGGATGCCGAGCATCTCCAAAACGGAGGGAACATGAGATTCCCTGTTTCTGCCGTTATACCCTTCCGCAATATTGAAAACAAAATCCACCTTCTCTTTTTTTATCTTTTCCGCGATCTCCAGACCGCTGCCCAATCTGGCGGTATCGTATCCGTTTCTATGAAATACACCGCATATAGCGCTTATCGTGCTCTCCGTATCAAATTCTTCGGTAAATTCACCGTCCAGAACCGAAGAGGGGGATATCTCCTCCTTCAAATTATACGTTATGCCTATTTTCACGATTTAATCCTCCGGATTATAATACTTGAATACATCCCCTTTGTATCCTTTCAAAAATAAATATCTTTTTTCTTTCGAAACTACATAATCCGGCTGTAAAGGTATTTTACCCTGACCGCCCAATCCGTCTATTACAAAAGTTGGAATACACAGCCCGGACGTAGCCCCTCTCATTCCCCTTATGATCTCAAGGCCGCTGTCTATCGATGTCCTGAAATGACCCGTACCGCTTACAGGGTCGCATAGAAAGAGATAATACGGCCGCACGCCTATCTTCACAAGCCCCTGGCATAACTCGATCATTGTTTCGGTGTTATCATTAATGTTTTTCAGAAGAACGGATTGGTTGTTGATGGGGATGCCTGCGCGCAAAATCCTGTCGCATGCGCGAGCGGACTCCTTTGTGATCTCGTTTGGGTGGTTAAAATGCGTATTTACCCAGATGGGCCTGTATTTCTTCAGAGTAAAAACGAGCTCATCGTCCACCCTTTGCGGCAGAACAACAGGACAGCGTGTTCCGATTCTTATGATCTCAACATGGGAAATATCCCGAAGGGTTTTTAAAACCGCGTCGATCCTTTCCGTGGATAAAACAAGCGGGTCCCCTCCGGAAAGGATCACATCCCTGATCTCTTTGTGCCGGCGTATATATCGGTATATATCTTCGAGCTCCGCATGGTTCCTTACCCATTTTCCGTTGCGCCATTCCCGCTTTCTGGTACAATGGCGGCAATATACCGGACACATGTTAGTGAGCGTTACCAACACTCTATCAGGATAGCGGTGAACAAGCCCCGGACACACAGAGTCTTTCTCTTCCCCCAGAGGATCGTCTTCAATCTCAGGATATGACGCCCCCTCCTGTAAGGAAGGCACGCACTGCATTTTTATCGGGTCTTGTGGGTCGGTTTTGTCAATGAGCGATAGATAATACGGCGTGATCGCGAAAGGATATTTTGATAAAATCTCTTCTAATCCGTTCTTTTCATGGGCATCTAACCGAAATGCTTTGTTTAACTCTTCTATGCCTTCTATGCTATTTTTTAACTGCTGTCTCCAATCGTTCCGGTCCGAACCGCAATCCGGAAGTTCATACGTCTCTTGCGGTATCTCTTCTGTCTTCGTGTGCATGGCCCATTTCTCCTTTTAATGGACTATAACATCCTAATACGCTTCGCAAGGATTATCCCTATAATCTTCGTCGTTCATGTTGTCGTTCTCATGATAGTCATCATACGGTACTTCCCCTTTAAAGCGGTTCTTCTCTTCACATTTCAGATATTTTGGACACGTCTCACAGTGCATATACATATGCATATACATACTCCCTATCGTTTTGAACCATAAAATCTACTCAAAAGTCCATTTACAAGGCGATACTCCTCATCCTTATCTTTTGCCATTCTCTTGATAATCAGCTTTTGTCTTCTGATATATTTCCTGATACC
>JBDRNI010000043.1:0-2939 GCA_043811335.1 Candidatus Omnitrophota bacterium
TGTCGTGGACGGCGAAGGCAAGAAGATGTCCAAATCTGTCGGCAATGTTATTCATCCACAGGATATAATGTCCAAATACGGCGCTGACATCATGAGGCTATGGGTGGCGGCGAGTGATTATGAAAGTGACATAAAACTTTCTCCGGAGATCCTGGCGCGGCTTGCGGACGGATACAGAAAAATACGCAATACCTTTCGTTTTTTGTTGAGCAACCTGTATGATTTTGATCCTGTAAAAGATAAGTTGTCGGTGGAGACCCTCACGGAGACCGACAAGTGGATGCTGTCTCGCCTGCATGGATTGCTCGGGGAAGTGGAGGGGTACTATGACAATTGTGAATTTTATAAAGTGTATCGCGCTGTATACAATTTTTGTGTTTATGAAGTAAGCGCTTTTTACCTGGATGTTTCAAAGGACATCTTGTATGTGGCCTCTCCGCGTTCCAAGGAAAGACGATCCACGCAGACAGCTATTTTTAACGTATTGAATGTTCTGGCACGCATTACGGCGCCTATTCTTTCTTTCACGACGGAAGAGATATGGGGGCATATAAATATTGAAGAAAAGGAAGAAAGTATTCACATGGCGGATTGGCCAGATATCAGCGGGGACATTGCCGGCTGGAAGGACGAAAAACTTGACGCCAAGTGGCAGAGGATACTTGCCATAAGAGGCAGTGTCATGAAACTTCTTGAGGCAAAACGGGAAGAAGGTTTGATAGCGAGTTCTCTTGAGGCGGCCGTTCTATTTTACCCCGGTGATGAGAAAATGAGCTCTTTTCTGCGTGAGAACCTGCAGCTTCTTTGTGCGCTTTTCAAGGTTTCGGAAACGGTGATCGCAGGAGACGCTTCGCGCTGCGCGGAAAAAAAGAAAAATACGGATGCCGAAGAAAAAACGGAGAATGTGCCGGATATGGCGCTACGGATAGGGGTAAGACGGGCTCGTGGGATAAAATGCCGAAGGTGCTGGAATTACAGTCTGACGGTTGGAAAAAACATGAACTTATCCGATCTGTGCGAACGGTGTTGTAATGTAATACTTGAAAGGAGCAATAATGGTTAGGAAGAAAGAGCATGGCAAAAACAAGCCTTTTTCAAAAAAGGCGTTAAAGGCCATAAGAGAAGAACTTATCAAAAGGAAAGCGAAAATACTGGAAGAACTTTTAAGCATTAAAGGAGAGACTCTAAATAAGTCTTTCAAGGACGCTTCAGGGGATCTTTCGGGATACTCGTTCCATATGGCAGACATGGCGACCGATCTGTATGACAGGGAGTTTTCTTTGGAATTGGCTGAAGGGGAAAGGGAAAGGCTGTTTGCTTTGGATGACGCGATAAAGCGTCTTGATGATGGGATTTACGGTAAGTGCGACCAATGCGGCGGGTTTGTCACAAAACAGCGTCTCAAGGTCATACCGCAGGCAAAATGCTGCATAAAATGTCAGGAAAAAGAGGAAAAATCCGAGAACGGAAAATAGGGATACAGTATCTCCTCATGGCGCTTTTTATATGTTTTCTTGACCAGCTTTCCAAATTCTGGGTCACGAAAGCACTTGAGATAGGGGAGAGTATTTCCATGGTCAAGGGTATTTTCCACATAACGCTTGTCCACAACCGCGGGGCCGCGTTCGGTATGCTTCGGCAGCATCCGTATTTATTTGTCGCCGTAGCCGCGATCTCAGCGATTTTCATTGCCGGGTTGATCCTCTTACGGCCGCATAAACTGACTCCCGCACAGAAGACGGCCCTTTGTTTTATATTAGGAGGCGCTCTCGGGAATCTCACCGACAGGATACGTCTGGGATATGTAGTGGATTTTATAGATTTTAGAATATGGCCGGTGTTCAATCTTGCCGATAGCTTTATAACAGTCGGCGCGGTTATGATGGGTGTGCTAATACTCAGGAAAAAGAGATGCACAGGATAATTTTCCAACTGGGTTCGTTTACCCTTTATTCTTACGGATTGTGCGTGGCAGGGGCTTTTTTGCTTTGTACGGTGCTTATCCTGAAGGACTCAAAAAAAAGAGGCATGTCTCCCGAGAAGGTGTTTGACTGCTTTGTTGCTATCCTGATCGGAGGGATCGTTGGGGCCAGGGCGATGTATGTGACGGCGAATTGGCCGGAGTATGCACACAGTCCTCTCTCGGCATTAAGGTTCTATGAGGGCGGGTTAATCTTTCAGGGCGGCCTCATAGCGGCCGTAATAACGGCTGTTGTTGTGACAAGGATAAAGAAACTTTCTTTCTGGAAGATCACAGATCTAATGGCTCCGTACATAGTTCTGGGGCAGGCAATAGGCAGAATAGGATGTTTTCTTAACGGGTGCTGTTACGGCAGGATCGTGCAGCGCGCGGGCATCACGTTTCCGCAAGAAGCGGTAATGCGGTTTCCGACACAGATCTACTCAAGTTTATTTCTGTTGTTGCTCTTCATGTTCCTTCTGTGGGTAAGGCAAAAACGTTCTTTTGACGGCAGCGTTTTCATGATGTATATAATCATTTATTCGGTTTTCAGGTTTTTAATGGAATTTATGAGGGGAGATGAGTATATGACTCTTTTCGGAATGAGACTTTCGCAGGTCATATGTATAGCCATGTTCGCATGCGGGACAAGCATCTACGCGATATTGGCGGCAAAGAGTAGGCATAGAGCATAGTGCAGAGAGCAGAGGGACGCATGAGCGGGGAAACGATCAAGAGACGTGAGTTTACGGCCGGCGCCGATTCCGCGGGAATACGGGTAGACAAATACATAACGACGGAGCTTGGTGAAGGCGCCTCCCGGTCTTATGTGAAATTTCTCATGGACAACGGGTTTGCCCGTCTGAACGGCGGTCCGGTTAAACCCCATCGATCCGTCCGCGAAGGAGACAATATTTCCCTTGAATTGGTACCTTTGCCGGAAGAGACCGATATGGAGCCGGAAAATATTCCGCTAAAA